>NZ_NHRY01000273.1 GCF_002937115.1 Rhodopila globiformis
AAACAGGAGTTCGGTCTTGGCGACTTCGAGGGCCGCAACTGGCGCGGCTTTCATCATCACGCCAGCCTGTGCATCGCAGCCTACGGCTTTCTGATCGCCGAGCGCTGTCTTTTCCCCCCTCAGCGGCAATTCATCCGCAGGCGGATCGAAACACCTGCGTTACCCGCAGGTTTCCAGCCCCGCGGCGCTGCCGGTGCGGCCTGAGCGGCATGTGCCGCACTCGATTGCCTCAATCCGCCGGCAGCTTGCCGTCCGGCTCGTCGCCGCGCTGCCCAGGTGTCCGTGCTGCCTGCAACAGCCCCGGGCAGTGAATGGGAAAATGACACAGTAAGACTATGGCCTGATGAAGGATGCCGGGAACATTGACCTGGTCGTTACTGACATCGTCATGCCGGGCACGGACGGCCTGGCGCTGGCGGCCAGGCTGCGCACCGAGTATGCCGGCCTGCCGATCATCTTCATTACCGGTTACGCCGACGGGCGTGACCTGAGCGGCGAGTTGCTTCTGTCGAAACCATTC
Organism: Rhodopila globiformis; assembly: GCF_002937115.1. Lineage (GTDB taxonomy): Bacteria > Pseudomonadota > Alphaproteobacteria > Acetobacterales > Acetobacteraceae > Rhodopila > Rhodopila globiformis. The sequence continues at coordinate 521 of NZ_NHRY01000273.1, forward strand.
GACATCGCCGCGCTGGCCCGGCTGGTGAAGGCGGGGCTTGACCGGGAGCCGCCCGGGAGCGGGCGCCAGGGCAAGCCGCAGGCCGGTTGACGCAGGGCGACATCGTCCTTCAACGTACTGCGTCATGTTTCGCACGCAACGGTCTGTGAAGATTGTTTTCACGTATCCATGCCATATTGACACCCCAACGATGTGGGCACTAGAAGCGGTCTGTCCCGGGCGGCTTTCCCGACACCTGCCTGCTCCGCAGTTCATGTCGCCATAGCCGCCCAGGGCTTGAGCCCGGGTGGTCACCAGCCACCGGGCGGCACCTGAGCCAGAACGGCATTCGTGTTCCAGCCTACGGGGAATCCCGATGTCCGTTTCCGCCAGCAAAGACCGTTTCGTCGTCGCGCGCGCAGGGCAGGCCGGTGGCATGCCGGGCGGGCGCCGCCTGTCGCAGGGTCGCGGTGGCGGTCGACGACGCCGGCCCGGCCCGCGCGGGGCGCCGCGAGGCGTGGGCCCGGGCCATCCCGCTGCCGCCGGACGGCCCGTGGCCATCATCAAGCCGCCGGCGCGGTAGCGGCTTCCCGGCCCTGTCTTCAACGTCAACTCCTGCCTGCAGGCATTCCAGAATGTCGGTCACTGTCATACGCTCTGCGTTCGCGTCGGCGCAGCCGGAGACTGTTAAATTATCGCAAATTTTAAGCATTACTAACGATGGCGCGAACCCGGCGTACCTGATCGTCAGCGGCCTCGACCGCAACGAGTACACCGCCTCCTCGACCGGGGCGACGGGCACCCTGGCAGGCAACGGCGCGACTGCCACGTTCTCGGCCATTGGCGGGGACGAGCGCGGCGTGGGCGTCGTGTTCACCTGGGATGCGGCGACCGGCACCTACCAGAACGCGACCTACGGCAACCTGCTGGACCTGGCCTACACCACCTCGGCCAGCGCCAATGACCTGACCGACCTCTCGTTCTTCGGCACGAACTCGTCCGCGTGGCTCGGCTACGCGCGGGACAGCGCGACGATGGCGGTCAATCCGCAGATCTGGACGAACCTCGGCACGGCAAGCTTCGCCACGCAGCCGATCGGCGCGCCGCCGGCGAGCAGCCAGGCGACGCCCGGCCAGGTCTGCTCGGTGGCGATGCGGTTCGTCGGGGACACCTGGAACATGGACGGCTGCTGGGTGCTGGCCAGCACCATCGACGCCGAAGCGGGGGCCGCGCTGAATGTCGCCAGCGACAGCGCGGGCACCGCGGGGGCCGGCAACGGCGAGTGGAAGGTGGCCTATGACGGCACCCGGGGCGCCAACGCCAACTGGCAGTCGCTGATCCAGGCCGGAGACCAGGTGGCCTTCATCACCGCCAGTGGCGGCGGCCACATCACCACCGTCGTCAGCGGCGCGGGCAGTTCGGCGATGGTGGTGGACAACGCCGACTTTGGCATCAACATGGTCGCCGACGGCACCGGCCGGGACCTGACCATCATGGGGCCGCACGCCGCGTGGCAGGAGTTCAACGGCGTCAACGCGGCCGACGTGGTGGTCTATCGGCTGGACACCCCGACGATCACGCTGAAGGCGGCGGCCGACGCCGCGAGCTATGGCCAGAGCCAGGCGTTCTCCAGCCTGTTCGCCGCCGGCGACTGGGCGAGCACCGGCATCACCGCCTACCAGGCCTACGACACCTCGGGCGCCGACAGCATCGCCGTCAACGGCGTGGCGTGCACGACGGCGCACGCCGCGGGCACGGCGGCCGCCTGCGCCAGCCTGGCGGGGCTGTCGTTCCTGGCGGGCACCACGACGACCAGCGACACCATCGAGGTCCGCGCGCAGAACGCCGCCGGCTACTGGGGCGACTGGCAAGCGCTGACCGTCGGCGTCGCCGCCGGCGCGGTGGCCACCGCCCCGCCGGTGCCCGACGCGCCGGTGCTTGCCAGGCAGACGGCGGCGCAGACCGTCACCGGGGCGATGGCGTTCGCGTTCAGCGTGCCGGCGGGCACGTTCACCGATCCGCTGGGCGAGGCGCTGACCTACACCGCGACCGGCGCCAACGGCGCGGCCCTGCCGGGCTGGCTGTCGTTCAACGCGCGGACGCTGACCTTCTCGGGCGCCGCGCCCGCGGCCAGCGCGACGCCGGCCGGCATCGTGCTGACCGCCACCGACACGAGCGGCGGCAAGGCCAGCGAGACCATCGCCGTGACGGTCAAGGCGCCACCCGCGCCGGTGTTCAAGGCGGGCACGCTGTCGGCCTCGGTCTATAGCGGCCAGGCGGTCAGCATCGCGGCGGGCAGCTTCACCGACCCGAGCCACCTGGCGCTGACGCTGACGGCGACGCTGTCGAACGGCCAGGCGCTGCCGTCCTGGCTGCGCTTCAACGCTAACACCGGCACCCTCACCGGCACCGCCCCGGCGGCGGCGGGGACGACCACGGTCCGGCTGACCGCGACGGACGCGGGCGGCGCCTCGGCCTCGGCGGTGGTGACGATCGTCGACAAGGGCGTCGACACGCCTGTCGCGGCGACCCGGTCCGCGGCCGCGACCGCCTACCAGGGCCATGCCTTCGCGTTCGCCCTGCCGGGCACCGCGTTCAGCGACCCGCTGAAGGAGACGCTGACCCTGACCGCGACGCAGGCGAACGGGCAGGCGCTGCCGTCCTGGCTGTCGTTCAACGCAAGCCGTGGCGTGCTGTCCGGCACCGCGCCGATGGTCGCCGGGGCGGCGGCGGTCAGCGTCAAGGTCACGGCGACCAACACGGCCGGCGCCAGCGCCTCGGAGATCATCACGATCGCCGAGACGCGCGACACGCCGGTACTCGCCCACCCGACGGCCGCCCCGTCCTGGACGGCGGGCCAGGCGGTGCGCCTCGCGATTCCGGCGAACACGTTCACCGACCCGTTGGGCGAGCACCTGACCTACGCGGTGACGCGGGCGAACGGGCAGGCGCTGCCGTCGGGCCTGGCTTGGAACGCGGCGACCGGCACGCTGTCGGGGACCTGCCCGATCACGCCGGGCACGCTCGGACTGAGGGTGACGGCGACCAACGGCGACGGGGTTTCGGCCTCCGAGCTGGTTTCGCCGTTGATCAAGGCGGCCGCGCCGGGCGGGGCGTCGTGGACGGGGCTGCAGTTCCTGGTGGATGGCCACCTGGTCTCCGTCCCTCTGGGCGCCGCGTTCGCCGAGATGGCGCAGTTGGCGGCGATGTCCGCGGCGGCCGGCCAGAGCGGCGCCGGCGCGGCCTTCGGGCTGCCCTTCGGGGGCCTTGCGGCCGAGGCCGGCCTGCTGACCTGGATCGCGCCGGCAACCGGGCGGGCGGGAGGCTATGTGCCGGCCGCCGGCGCCTACGCGGCAGCGTTCGGCATCCCGGGCGGCGCCTCGGTCACTCTGGGCCTGGTGCCACTGCACGGCTGACGCATCGGCGGTTCAGGAGGGCCGCCCGGCGCGCCGGGTGGCCTTGCGTGCCCGCAGGCTGCTGTCCGCGACGGCCCGTTGGTTTCGTTGAGGGCCGGGGCCGCCGGCCGGAACGCATGCCGGGCGCCCGCGTCGTGCATTGGCGGCCGATTTCATGATAGTGTAGCGTTCCTGACCTTTTCAGATGACGAGACCGCCGTGACCCAGATCGCGATTACCCGGACCGCCCACCCGAAGCAGACCCCGCCGGACGACAGCCTGGCGTTCGGCAAGGTGTTCACCGACCATATGTTCCTGATGAACTATGACGCCGGGAAGGGCTGGCACGCGCCGCGGATCGAGCCGTACGGCCCGTTCACCCTGGACCCGGCCTGCTGCGTACTGCACTACGGCCAGGGGATCTTCGACGGCCTGAAGGCGTTCCGCGGCGCCGACGGGCAGATCCGGCTGTTCCGCGTGGCGGATCATGCGAAGCGGCTGAACCGCTCGGCGCACTACCTGTGCATCCCCGAGCTCGACCCGGCGATGGTGGAGGAGTCCATCCGCGCACTGGTGGAGGTGGACCAGCGCTGGGTGCCGTCGAAGCCGGGCACCTCGCTGTATATCCGCCCGACCGTCATTGCCACCGAGACGTTCCTGGGCGTGCACCCGTCGCATTCCTACCTCTACTACCTGATCATCGGCCCGGTCGGCGCCTACTACAAGGAAGGCATGAACCCGGTGCGCATCCTGGCCTCCGACACGTATGTGCGGGCGGTGAAGGGCGGGCTGGGCGCGGCGAAGACGATGGCGAACTACGCCGCCTCGCTGTACGGCGCCGAGGAGGCGCAGAAGGCCGGCTATACCCAGGTGCTGTGGCTGGACGCGGTGGAGCACCGCTACCTGGACGAAGTCGGCACGATGAACATCATGCTGAAAATCGGCGACGAGATCGTCACGCCGCCGCTTAACGGGGCGATCCTGGCGGGGATCACGCGGGATTCGGTGCTGACCCTGCTGCGCGCCTGGGGCTACCGCGTCTCCGAGCGGCCGGTTGCGATTGACGAGGTGCTGGCGGCGGCGAAGGCCGGCACGCTGGAGATGTGGGGCACCGGCACGGCGGCGGTGATCTCGCCGGTGGGCGAGCTGGGCTACAAGGGCGAGCGGTATGTCATCAACGGCGGGCGGACCGGGGCGCTGACGCAGAAGCTGTACGACACGATCGTGGGCATCCAGTACGGCACGACGCCGGACCCTTACGGCTGGGCGACGACGCTGCGGGGGTAGGGGGCTGCGCCGCGTTGGGCCCGGGGCCGGGTTGTCTGTCTGGGGCCAGGTCGTCTCCCTGCTGCCAGGTCGTCTCCCTGCTGCCAGCTCGTCTCCCTGCTGCCAGCTCGTCTCCCTGCTGCCAGGTCGTCTCCCTGCTGCCAGGTCGTCTCCCTGCTGCCAGGTCGTCTCCCTGCTGCCAGGTCGTCTCCCTGCTGCCAGGTCGTCTCCCTGCTGCCAGGTCGTCTCCCTGCTGCCAGGTCGTCGCTCTATCGTCATGGCCGGGCGTGTCCCCGCCATCCACCCCCCCCCGCCGTTGAAGCGCAGATGGCCGGGACACGCCGGCCATGACGATAGAGCGGCGACCCGGCCATGACGGCGGGCGAGCCGATTTGTGATGGGCCGATTGATGCCGCGAACATTATGCTCCGTCTGACCGAACTGAAACTTCCCCTGGACCACGCGCCCGACGCCCTGCACGCCGCGGTGCTGGCGCGGTTGAACGTCCCCGCGGACGACCTGCTGTCGCTAGCCGTCGCCCGCCGCGGCTATGACGCGCGCCAGCGCTCGGCCATCACGCTGGTCTATGCCGTGGACGTCGCGGTGCGGGACGAGGCCGCGGTGCTGACGCGGTTCGCCGGCGCGCCGGGCATCGGGCCGACCCCCGATACGCGCTACCGCTTCCCTGTCCACGTCGCCGCCCCGCCGGCGCGGCCCGTGGTCATCGGCACCGGCCCGTGCGGCCTGATGGCGGCGCTGACCCTGGCGCAGATGGGGTTCCGCCCGCTGATCCTGGAACGCGGCAAGCTGGTCCGCGAACGCACGAAGGACACCTGGGGCCTGTGGCGCCGCGGCATCCTGAACCCCGAGTCCAACGTCCAGTTCGGCGAGGGCGGCGCCGGCACCTTCTCGGACGGCAAGCTGCACTCCGGCATCAAGGACCCGCGCCACCTGACCCGCAAGCTGCTGGCCGAATTCGTGGAAGCCGGCGCGCCGGAGGAGATCCTGTGGGTCTCGAAGCCGCATATCGGCACCTTCCGCCTGGTCACCGTGGTGGAGGGCATCCGCGCCAAGATCGAGTCCCTGGGCGGCGAATACCGCTTCGGCGCCCGGGTGGACGACCTCGTGCTGGACGCCAACCGCCACGTGCGCGGCGTGGTGCTGGCGGACGGGTCGCAGATCGACGCCTGTGCCGTGGTGCTGGCCATCGGCCACAGCGCGCGGGACACCTTCCGCATGCTGGCGCGGCGCGGGGTGGCGATCGTGCCGAAGCCGTTCTCCATCGGCGTGCGGATCGAGCATCCGCAGGCGCTGATCGACAAGGCCCGGTTCGGCGCCTTCGCCGGCCATAAGCTGCTGGGCGCGGCCGACTACAAGCTGGTGCACCATGCCGGCAACGGCCGATCGGTCTACAGCTTCTGCATGTGCCCGGGCGGCCGCGTGGTCGCCGCGACGTCCGATATCGGCTCGGTCGCCACCAACGGCATGAGCCAGTATTCCCGCGCCGAGTTCAACGCCAATGCCGGCCTCGTCGTCGGGGTGACGCCGGATGACTACCCGGGCGACGCGCTGGCGGGGGTGGGCTTCCAGCAGATGTGGGAGCGCCGGGCCTTCGCCGCGGGCGGCGGGGGCTACGCGGCGCCGGCGCAGCGTGTGGAGGACCTGCTGGCCGGGCGGCCCTCGCGCGCTCTGGGCGCGGTGGTGCCGTCCTACCGCCCCGGCGTGGTGCCCGCCGACATGGCCGCCTGCCTGCCGGGCTTCGCCGTGGACGCGATGCGCGAGGCACTGGCGGCCTTCGCCCGCGACATCCCGGGCTTCGCGATGCCGGACGCGGTGCTGACGGGGGTGGAGACGCGGACCTCGGCGCCGGTGCGGATCGTGCGCAATGACGCGGGGCAGAGCGTGAATACGCCCGGGCTGTTTCCGG
>NZ_NHRY01000274.1 GCF_002937115.1 Rhodopila globiformis
TCCCATTTGGTGTGATTTAGGCTCTCGAATTCGTCCATTGATGGAACTCCATCAGCGTGTGCTTTGGCGGCTCACGCTCCAGAGTTTCATTGATGGGCGAACCGGGGCCTACCCCCGCAAATGTCAAACTGCTGCTGCCTCCCCGGCAGAGCCGGGGGAACTCCCGGTTACGTTAGAATGCCGTTACCGTTTGCGGTGCCGATGTCCGACACTTCGTCAGACGCCCCGGCGGCGCCAGGCGGGCCTGATGCCGGCCGTCCGCTTGGCACCCGCCTGCCCCGGCACTACATCAGCCGGATAAGGAGAATCCGAGGAAGCGCCGCTATGATCAACAAGATCGTCCAGTCCATGGCCGACATGATGGCCGGCATCGAGGATGGGTCCGTCGTCCTGCTCGGCGGCTTCGGCGCCGTCGGCCAGCCCAACGCGCTGATCGACGGGCTGATCGAGCAAGGCGCGAAGGACCTGACGGTTGCCTGCAACAACGCCGGCGTCGGCCGCATCGGCCTCGCGCGGCTGATGGACCTCGGGCGCGTGCGCAAGATCATCTGCTCCTTCCCGCGTAGCTCCGACCCCGTGGTGTTCGAGACGCTGTACCGCGCCGGCAGGATCGAGCTGGAAATCGTTCCGCAAGGAACCTTGGCCGAGCGGATGCGCGCCGCCGGCGCCGGCGTGCCGGCGTTCTTCACCGCCACCGGCGTCGGCACGAAAATGGCCGTCGGCAAGGAGCATCGCGACATCGACGGCCGCACCTACATTCTCGAGCAGGCGCTGAAGGGCGACGTCGGCCTGGTGGAGGCGTGGGAGGCGGACCGCTGGGGCAACCTGACCTACAAGCAGGCGGGACGGAACTTCAATCCGGTGATCGCCATGGCGTCGGCGCTGACCCTGGTGCAGACGCAGCATGTCCGCGACCTCGGGCAGATCGATCCCGACCATGTGGTGACGCCCGGCATCTTCGTCGATCGCGTGCTGCACGTGCCGTACGGCGACCCGTCCGGCTTCTGACCCGCGCGCCAAAGAACACCGCACAGCAGGAGAGGTTCATGTCCGAAACATCCACCGCCGGCTTCCGGCCGTTCAGCCGCCAGCAGATGGCGCAGCGTGCCGCCGCCGACATCCCCGAGGGCTGGTACGTCAACCTCGGCATCGGCATCCCGACCCTGGTCGCCGACTACGTGCCGCAGGAGCGCGAGGTGATCTTCCACTCCGAGAACGGCGTCCTGGGCATGGGCCCGGCGCCGGAGGAGGGCAAGATCGAGCCGTGGCTGATCAACGCCGGCAAGCAGTATGTCACCCTGCGCAAGGGCGGCAGCTTCTGCCACCACGCCGACAGCTTCGCGATGATCCGCGGCCATCACCTGGACCTGTGCGTGCTGGGCGCGTTCCAGGTGGCCGAGAACGGCGACATCGCCAACTGGGCGACCAGCGAGAACGACACCGCCCCCGCCGTCGGCGGCGCGATGGACCTGGCCGCCGGCGCGAAGCGGCTGTGGGTGCTGATGGACCACACCACCAAGGACGGCTCGCCGAAGCTGGTGCACCGCTGCACCTATCCGCTGACCGCTCCGGGCGCCGTCAAGCGCATCTACACCAACCTGGCGACGATCGACGTGACGGATTGCGGCTTCGTCGTGCTGGACATCGCCCCGGGCCTGAGCCTGGAGGACCTGCAGGCGCGCACCGAGGCGAAGCTGCACCTGCCGGCGTGAGGTGACCGGAGGTCTGCCGGCTTTGCGGCGCGCCGTGCGCAGGCTCGGACCGTGCCGCTGGCGGGGGTGGGGCCCTGACCAGGGCGCGCGGACTGCTCCGCCGCCGCAATGCCGCGCAGAAGCAGGCAAGCGGACCTTCCACCATGGACCTGCGACGCGCAGACGCCGATGGTTGCGCGGAGCCAGGTCGCTTCCCTGTCGTCATGGCCAGGAACGTTCCCGGCTCGTCATGGCTCGGCTTGTCCCGGCCGCATGCACGCATTTCGGGAATAATACCGACGGCCCAGACCGCCGCCCCTTTTTGTGCGGGCATCTGGCCGGATATTCTTGACGATTCCGTTGCGGAAACCGGTCATCGGACGGGGCCGTTGAAGGGGTGGCGTGGCACGACGGCCGCATGTTCACACGGCGGTCATCTGCGTTCATCTGCGTTCATTTGCGTTCATCTGCGGTTCCCCAATCCGGCATTCTCAGCGCGGTACGGAACAACGGTCGGCGCTCCGACCGGAATGCAGCGTGGCTGTTCATCCTACGGAATAATGGGAACCGCGGATGAACGCAGATGAACGCAAATGCTCCGCGGCGCCGCCGGCCCGGTCCGGGCACCCATGCCGGCCGGCAGCAAGCGGCCTCGGTGGCGCAACACAAAATCAGGTCATCGATCCGGGCCGCTGGTATAACTCGGGAATAACCGCGAAATCAAACGCTTGCCTGTTCGCCGAGCACGTTCCTCCCTCGTCAGGGCCCGGTGCGCCCAGGCCATGACGGTAAGACAACGGCCGCGGACCGGTCATCAGCGCCCATCGGCCGGGCGGCGCTACAGCACCCGGATCTGCTGCGGCGGCAGGCCCGCCAGCAACGCCGCCGCCGTCCGCCCGAGAATCGGATGCACCCAGTCCGGCGCCACCTCGGCCAGCGGCGCCAGCACGAAGGCACGTTCGTGCGCGCGCGGATGCGGCAGGACCGGGTCCGGCGCGGCGCGGACCAGCCCGCCGATGGCGATGATGTCCAGGTCGAGCGTCCGCGCGGCGTTCGGGACGCTGCGCCGCCGCCCGAAATTCGCCTCGAGCCGCATCAGCCGCGCCAACAGGTCCGCCGGATCGAGCGGCACGTCCGGGTCAACCCGCAGCGCGGCCACGGCGTTGACGTAGTCCGGTTGGCCGGATGGAGGCACCGGCGCCGTCACATACCACCGCGATACAGCATGCAACCGCAAGCCCGGAAACAAGTCCAGCGCCGCAACAGCGCGTCGGCAGGTTTCCAGCGGCGCGAAGCCATCCGGACCGGGGATATTGGCGCCGACGCCAATTAGGGCCATAATAGGGCCTCTTACGCCTATACCGTTTCGATGTTCAGAAAATTCGTTCATGGTTATAGTGACTTCTGTTCCGAGTCTGCCCGTTTAACCGCGACGTGGCTCTGCAGTGCCGGGCCCGCGGGATTCCAACCAGTTTCGTAAGGTTACGCTGATGCCTTTTCTACCACACGAGCGTGTCGCGCTATTCATCGACGGTGCCAATCTCTATTCGGCCTCGCGCAACCTCGGGTTCGATGTCGATTATCGCAACCTGCTGGAATCGTTCCGCAAAAAAGCGAACGTGATCCGCGCGTATTATTATTCGGCCGTGCTGGAGACGGAAGAATACTCGCCTCTGAAGCCGCTGACCGACTGGCTGGCCTATAACGGCTATGCCCTGGTGACCAAGCCGGCCAAGGAATTCACCGACGCCACCGGCCGCCGTCGGGTCAAGGGCAACATGGACATCGAGATCGCGGTGGACATGCTGGAGCTGGCCGACAAGGTCGATCACATGGTTTTGTTCAGCGGCGACTCGGACTTCCGCCGCCTCGTGGAGGCGGTGCAGCGCAAGGGTGTGCGGGTGTCCGTCGTGTCCTCCGTGCGAACAAGCCCGCCGATGGTCGCCGACGAGTTGCGCCGCCAGGCCGATGACTTCCTGGAACTGGCAGAAATCGCCCCCGAATTCACCCGCCGCCAGACCGAGCCCCGGCCGCGCACGGCCTCGCTCGGCGCCCCGGTGCGCGGCACGCCGGCCGAACCGTACGCCGATTCGCCCGACGCGGCGTGACCCGGGCGTCCCAAGGCACGTCCCAGGGGGCATCCCAAGGCGCGTACCAACCGGCGTTCCAGGCACCTGCGCCGGATTGCCGGCTGTGCCCTCGGCTTGCCGCCTACCGCGACAGCAACCGTGCCGCCAATCCCGGGTGGTACAACGGGGCGGTGCCGAGCTTCGGGCCGCTTGACGCCGCGTTCCTGGTGGTGGGCCTCGCCCCCGGCGTGCGCGGCGCCAATCGCACCGGCCGCCCGTTCACCGGCGACTATGCCGGCGTCCTGCTGTATGAGACCCTGCTGAAATACGGTTTCGCCCATGGCAGCTATGCAGCCGATCCGGCGGATGGGATGGCATTGCGCAACTGCCGCGTGACCAATGCCGTGCGCTGCGTGCCACCAGCCAACCTGCCCAGGCCGGAGGAAATCCGGCAGTGCAATCCGTTCCTGACGCGCGAGATGGCAGCCATGCCACAACTCCGGGTAGTTCTTGCGCTGGGTGGCGTCGCCCACAAGGCGGTGCTGCAGGCCCGCGGACTGAAAGCCAGCCATACGCCCTTCGTCCATGGCGCGGTCACCCGGCTGCCCGATGGACTGCTGTTGGCGGACAGCTATCACGTGTCACGGCTGAATACCAGTACCGGCCGGTTAACAACCCCTATGTTTCAGGCCGTCATTTCGGATATCCTGGCGCAACTCACATAACGAACCCTGAGCTTGCAATGCGCCTGACTACATTTTCCGACTACACATTGCGGACGCTGACCTATCTGGCACTGCATCCGGACCGTTTCGTCACCATTGCCGAGATCGCTGCGGCCTACAGCATCTCCGGCAACCACCTGATGAAGGTGGTGCAGACTCTGGCCGGCAGCGGCGACGTGATCACGCTGCGCGGCCCGCGCGGTGGCCTGCGGCTCAGCCGCCCGGCCTCGGAGATCCGGCTGGGCGACGTCATCCGCCGCACCGAGCCGGATGCGGCGCTGACCGCCTGCTTCGGCACGCCGGATACCTGCGTCGTGCAGACGGCCTGTCAACTGACCGGCATCCTAACCATGGCGCTGCAGGCGTTCATGGCGGTGCTGGACAACCACACCCTGGCCGATCTGGTGGCGGATCCGGCGACGCTGGTGCCGCTGCTGGAGCGGAACATGGCGCTGAACCCGACGTGCAGGCTCCGCGTCAACAACGCCGTCGAGTAGCGCCCTGCCCGGCTCATCCGGCGGTGCGGCCGACCCGGGCATGGAACAGGGCGATGCCGGCAACCCAGGCTGTGCGCGTCAGAGCGGAAAGCCGCTGGCGAACCGCGTCCCGCGCACCGTCGTGTCGCCGGCCGGTTCCTGGCTGGAGGCCCGGCTCGAACGCCGATGATCCTCAGGCCGGGGCGACGAGTGCGGTCCCTTATACTATTTATAGGTGTCGCCGCAGAAGCCGGCGATCGTGGTGACCACGGCAAACCGCGGCCGGGCTGGGATGCGCGGTCGTTGCCGTCATTGCCATGGCGGCCGAAAGGGCGCCGTCGATCCGACCAAACGGCCCGCGGCGGTTGCCGGCACCGTCCGCCGCGCCGGCTCAGCCGTAGCGTTCCTCCATCCAGGGATCGGCGTTGTTGTGGTAGCCCCGGGTCTCCCAGAAGCCGGGCCGGTCGCGGATGGTGAACTCGATCCGGCGCAACCACTTGGCGGATTTCCACAGGTAGAGCCGCGGCACCAGCATGCGCACCGGGCCGCCGTGCTCGCGGCTTATCGGCCTGCCCTCCCACTGGTGCACCAGGAAGACGTCCGGCTGGTCGAACTGATCCAGGCGGATGTTCGTGGTGTAGCCGTCATAGGCGTGGAAGACGACGTGCCCCACCTCCGGCCGCGGCTGCACGATCGCCAGCAGCGCCCGGGCCGGGACGCCTTTCCAGTGGTTGTCGTAGCGCGACCACTGCGTCACGCAGTGCATGTCGGAGACGCCCTCGGCCTGCGGCAGCGCCATGAACTCGTCCAGCCGCAGGCTCAGGCGGTTCTCGACAGCCCCGTCGACGTCGAGGCGGAACTTCTGTTCCGTCACCAGCGGCTGCTGGCCCAGGTCGAGCACCGGCCAGTCCCGCACCAGCCGTTGCCCGGGCGGCAGGCGGTCCCTGGCCGGATCGGCTGTCGTGCCGGTCAGCAAACGCCCCTCCCGCGCCCAGTCCTGCTTGCGCTCGATCAGCTTGTCCCGGACCTTGCCCGTCGTGCCGATGTCGTCGTCCGCCATGCGCCGCCCCATTGCCGTTCGCCAACAGACAAGCTGATGGCGGCGCGCCGGCTTGCAAGAGGCACCCGGCCGCCAATCGGCTTCGCAACAGCGCCGTCCGCGGGTGATGGGCATGCTGCGGACCGCGCGGCAGGGGCAGGCGTTGAACAGTGGCCCCGGGCTGCTGCGTGTGCTACGAGCAGATATGGGTATGGCAGGAACCGCGTCGCGGCCGGACCAGGCGCCAGACAAGGCGATAGATGTTCCGTGATTGACTGCCGCCCGCAGCCGGACCAAAGATGCGCTGCCATGATCCTTCTTATCGACAACTACGACAGCTTCACCTTCAACCTGTACCACTTCCTGGGTGACGTAGGCGCCCGCTGTGAGGTCTGGCGCAACGACAGGCTGTCGGTGGCCGACGCCATGGCGATGCAGCCGGAGGCGATCGTCCTCTCGCCCGGCCCGTGCACGCCGAATGAGGCCGGCATCTGCCTCGACCTGATCGCCGCGGCGGCCGGGGAGATCCCGCTGTTCGGCGTCTGCCTCGGGCACCAGGCCATCGGCCAGGCGTTCGGCGGCCAGGTCGTCCGCGCGCCGGAGCCGATGCACGGCAAGGTCAGCGCCATCACCCACACCGGCACGGACATCCTGGAAACCCTGCCCTCGCCGTTCCGCGCCACCCGCTATCACAGCCTGGTCGTCGCCCGCGACACCCTGCCGGACGCGCTGGTCCCCACCGCCTGGACCGATGACGGGCTGATCATGGCGATGCATCACCGCACCCTGCCGGTGTATGGCGTGCAGTTCCATCCCGAGAGCATCGCCAGCGAGCACGGCCACACCATCCTGGCGAATTTCCTCGCCATCGCCCGCGGCACGAATTCGCCCGCCCGAGCCGCCTGAGCATGTCCGCCAACCTGAAGCCGACCCTCGCCCGCCTGGCTATCGGCGAGACGTTGACGGACGACCAGGCCGAGGCCGCCTTCGACATCATCATGTCCGGCGAGGCGACGCCGGCGCAAATCGGCGCGCTGCTGATGGCGATGCGCCTGCGCGGCGAGACGGTGGCGGAAATCACCGGCGCGGTGCGGGCGATGCGCAGCCGCATGACGGCGATCGACGCGCCCGAGGGCGCCATCGACGTCTGCGGCACCGGCGGCGACGGCGCCGGGACGCTGAACGTCTCCTCGGCCGTGGCCTTCGTGGTGGCCGGCTGCAGCGTGCCGGTGGCCAAGCACGGCAACCGCGCGCTGTCGTCGCGCACCGGCGGGGCCGACGTGCTGACCGCGCTGGGTGTCAACGTCGATGCGCCGATGGCGTCGCTGCCGGCGATCCTGGCCGAGGCCGGCCTGGTCTTCCTGTTCGCGCCGCGGCACCACCCGTCGATGCGCCACGCCGCCGGTCCGCGGGTGGAGCTCGGGACCCGCACCATTTTCAACCTGCTCGGCCCGCTGGCCAATCCGGCGCGGGTGCGCCGGCAGCTGACCGGCGTGTACCACCCGGACTGGACCCGGCCGATGGCCGAGACGCTGGCGGCGCTCGGGCACGACTCCGCCTGGATCGTGCACGGGCTGGGCCTGGACGAACTGACCGTGGCCGGGCAGAACCAGGTGACGGCGCTGTCGGGCAGCACGATCCGCAGCTTCGTGGTGGAGCCCGAGGATGCCGGCCTGCCGCGCGCGCCGATCGAGGCGATCCGCGGCGGCGATGCGGCGATAAATGCCGCGGCATTGCAGGCACTTCTGCAAGGCGCCGACGGTGCCTATCGTGATACTGTCCTGCTGAACGCCGCGGCCGCCTTGATCGTCGCGGGCAGAGCAGGCGACTTGCGCGAAGGTGTGTCGCTGGCGGCTGCCGCGATCGCATCCGGAGCGGCGCTTGCGGCGTTGGAGACACTACGGCGCGTAAGTGCCGTCACCGAATCCTGAATTATGGGAGACCTGATGGCAGACCAAATTGGCACGATGCCGGATGTGCTCGCCCGCATCTGCGGTGATGTGCGGGCCGATGTCGCGGCACGCAAGGCCGCGCGCGGCATCGACGCGCTGCGCAACGAGATCGCGGCCCGCAACGACCCGCCGCGCGGCTTCGCGTTCGCCCTGAAGAACGCCTCGATGAGCGGGCGCTACGGGCTGATCGCCGAGATCAAGAAGGCCTCGCCGTCCGGTGGTCTGCTGCGCGAGGATTTCGACCCGGCGGCGCTGGCCAAGGCGTATGAGGCCGGCGGCGCGACCTGCCTGTCGGTGCTGACCGAACGGACGCATTTCCAGGGTGATCCAACACACCTGAAGGCCGCCCGCGCAGCGATGTCGCTGCCGGTGCTGCGCAAGGATTTCATGCTCGATCCCTGGCAGGTGTACGAAAGCCGGGCGATGGGCGCGGACTGCATCCTGCTGATCATGGCGGCGCTGAGCGACGCGCAGGCGCGGGAGATGGAGCAGATCGCCTTGTCCATGGACATGGACGTGCTGGTGGAAGTGCACGACCGCGACGAGTTGGAGCGCGCGCTGCTGCTGGAGACCTCCTTGATCGGCATCAACAACCGCAACCTCAAGACCCTGGTGACCGACCTGGCCACCACCGAGGAGCTTGCGCCGCTGGTGCCGCCGGATCGCTTCCTGATTGCCGAAAGCGGCATCCGCAACACCGACGACCTGCGGCGGCTCGCCGCGGTGGGGCCGAACTGCTACCTGGTGGGCGAGAGCCTGGTGCGGCAGCAGGACGTCACCGCCGCGGTCAAGACGCTGCTGGGCGACGGATGAGCGGGTTCACGCACTTCGACCAGAAGGGCAACGCCGCCATGGTGGATGTTTCCGCCAAGGCGGCGACCGTGCGTATCGCGACGGCGCGGGCGCAGGTGGTGATGCAGCCGGCGACGCTGGCGATGATCCGCGAAGGCTCCGCGACGAAGGGCGACGTGCTCGGGGTGGCCCGCATCGCCGGGATCATGGCGGCGAAGCGGACCGCGGAGCTGATCCCGCTGTGCCATCCGCTGCCGATCTCGGCGGTGACGGTGGACCTGGAAGCCGAGGGCAGTGGCGTGGAAATCATCGCCACGGTGTGCACGACCGGCCAGACCGGGGTGGAGATGGAGGCGCTGACGGCGGCGAGCGTGGCGGCGCTGACGGTGTACGACATGTGCAAGGCGGTGGACCGGTCGATGCGGATCGAGGCGCTGCGGGTGACGCATAAGGAAGGCGGGAAGTCGGGGACGTTCACCCAGGACTGAGGCGCGATGGAAGCGCAGGGATCTCTGATTCCATCGGTCAGGTCCGGCGCAGCATTGCCTTGTCTGCAACAACGCTGCGATCGCAACCCCGTATGCGGCGCTGGAGCGGAGAACCGTGTTCCGGCCCATGCGCATCTACGCCTTCGCTCGCAGCAACGGCGGTGGCGTTGCGCCCGGCAGCACGCGCTACCAGCGATTTTATCGTGTGGGCGCTTGCCACCTGATGCTCAGACGCCGGCGTGGGCCTCCCTCCCGTTGCGAGCAACTAACGTCTCTGCCACCCCGCACTGCAGGTTCGGCCCGCGGCCCACGACGGCATGGCCAGATTCACTGGCGGCCTTGCGGAAATAGTTGACGATAAAGACACGAACCGCGCTGGTGCGGCCGCCGGCCACACGAGCGGCCTCGACATGACGCATCAGGTTGCTGATGTCTTCCGACTCCCGCTCGCAAATCTCATTGAGCGCGTCCCAGAGCTCCGGCTCCAGCCGCATGCTGGTCCGACCTCGCTGAGCAACGACATTCCGACTAACAAGACGACTGGCTTCCATAGTGATCTCCTGATTACGGAGACGAAAATAGTGCAAATTTATTCACCGGCCGCTCACGATGGCGTGGAAATTGATGGATTATTCTGTATTTTTGCACAAATTATTATGAGTAAGACATAGATCTGGGATTGCTTTAAGCCGGCAGCCGGCATTTGTGCGGGAGCATGAGGATTTGTGGGGCGGTCAGGCGCCCGCTTCCTGTCGCCGTTGACAGCCCCCCACTGCTCCAGGAGCGGACGCAGGGCCGCATCCAGGGCGCGGTTCAGGTTGCCGCGCCAGGGCAGCCACGTGGCCAGCAGACAACGGCTACTTTCGCGGCGTGTCCCGGATCAAACTCGGGGCTTCCCATGCTCTCCCCGGGCATGACGGGGCAGCACGCCCATTGCGCCCGCTGCCCCGGTCCGCGCCGCCCTACCCCCGCCGCGGCACGGTCAGGTTCACCGTCACGTTCTTCCGCTGGGTGAAGCTGTCGAGCATGCCCTCCAGCGAGAATTCCCGGCCGATGCCGCTCTGCTTGTAGCCGCCGTAGGAGTGACCCATCTGCTGCCCCAGCCCCTGGTTCACCTGCACCCAGCCGGACTCGATGGCATGCGCCGTGCGCAACGCGCTGCCGATGTCGTGCGTCCAGACATAGGCGGCGAGGCCATAGTGGCTGTCGTTGGCCATGCGGACCGCCTCGGCCTCGTCGGTCCACGGGATCGCCACCAGCACCGGGCCGAAGATCTCCTCGCGCGCGAGGCGCCAGTCGTTGGAGGTGTCGGCGAACACCGTCGGGATGGCGAAGTAGCCTTCGCTCAGCGGGCCGCTGGTGGGCGGCAGGCCGCCGAACACCAGGCGGGCGTCCTTGCGCTTCAGCCCCTCGTCGACGTAGCCGCACACCTTGCGGAACTGCTTCTCGTTGATGATGGTGCCGATGTCGGTGCTCTCCTCCAGCGGGTCGCCGAGCTTCAGCGCCTGCACCTTCGCCTGCAGCTTGCCCAGGAAGCTGTCGAAGATGTCCTTGTGCAGGAACAGCCGGGAGCCGGCGGTGCAGGACTGGCTCTGCCGGGTGAAGCGCATGCCGGCGATGACGCCGTCCACCACCCAGTCCTCGTCCACGTCGGGATAGACGATCGACGGACTCTTGCCGCCGAGCTCCAGCGACACCGGGACGATGCGGTCCGCCGCCGCGCGCATGATGATCTTGCCGACTTCGGTCGAGCCGGTGAACGACATCTTGCGGATCACCGGATGCTGCGCCAGCGGCCCGCCGCACTCCTCGCCCAGGCCGGTCAGCACGTTCAGCACGCCGGGCGGCAGGAACTCCTGGCAGATTTGCGCCATCAGCAGCACGCCCAGCGGGGCGTCCTCGGCCGCCTTCAGCACCATGGTGTTGCCGGCGCACAAGGCCGGCGCGATCTTCAGCGCGCCCAGCATCACCGGGGCGTTCCACGGAATGATGGCGCCGACGACGCCGAGCGGCTCGCGGCGGGTGTAGCTGAGGACGTTTTCGCCGAGCGGGATCGTCTCGCCCTTCAGCTCGCCGGCCAGGCCGCCGAAATAGCGGAAGACGTCGGCGGTCAGCGTGGCTTCGGGCCGCGCCTGGGTGCGCAGGGCGTTGCCGGTTTCCTCGGCGATGACGCGGGCCATCTCCTCGATGCGCGCTTCCAGCGCCTCGGCGATGCGCAGCAGCATGCGGCCGCGCTGGCGGGGCGGCACCTTGCTCCAGGCCGGGAACGCCTTCTGCGCCGCCTCCACGGCGCGATCGACGTCTTCGCGGCCGCCGCGGGGAATCGTGGCGATTGGCGTGCGCCGGGCCGGGTTCTCGACCGTCAGCACGGCGCCGGAGGCACTGTCCACCCGGGCCCCGCCGATGAGCATCTGCGCGTGGCGGGGTGCGGTGGCGGCGGAGCGGGTCTGGTCGGTGACGGACATGGGCGGGTTCCTCGGCTGGCTGTCTCTTTATGGTGTCGCGCATATAGCGTCCGGCCCGGGGTGGGTCCAGACAGGGGACCGGACGCCTGACAGCAACGGGCCTGCCGAACGACCGTTCCCGGCCAAGGGTCGCCGTGGGCAGACTCGTCGGGTAACGCCAGAACCGGACATTCAGCACGACGAGATGACGCCCCGTTCGCGCCCCGGCCGCCATTCTGCCAGTTTGGCTCACTCGTCCTTGGCTCACTCGTCCTTGGCTCACTCGTCCTTGGCTCACTCGTCCAAAACGGACATTCCGGTGGCTGCATCGCAGGCTGAAACGGGTGGAGCGGTGTCGTTTGCGCACGTCGTCCTGTGCGGCATCAGTCGATTATGCCGCCGCTTTTGCGCGTCGTCCGGGTGAGTCTTTGACCGTGGCACACAGTTTCGGCTTCGACGCGAGCGCGCCCGATCCATCCAGCACCATGTTCGCGCCGGGCAGGCGCCTTCTTGATCTGGCGGAGCGTCAGCAAACCCTTGCCCGCATCGCGGCCACAAAAGCGTCGGCTTGCGCAACCGCCCATGTGGCGTCGTCAAGCGAGGGCGGGTCGCCGACATAATCGGCGATCTGGCGAAGTCGCTGCACCTGGTTGATGGCCCGCCCCAGCGCGGCCTCGACCTGACCACTGGTCACCAGGTGCTTGCCGAACGCGGCGATCAGGCCGCCATGCGTCTTATAGCCTTCGTCCGGCGCGCCGACGCCCGCCACCAACAAGGCCGCGCGTGCCGCATTGAACATAGCATAGTAGGCGCGGTTGCAGGCCCCCTCGGCGTCAAGGTCGCGTAGCATCGCATGTGCTGACCGCAAGGCGCGCTCGGCCTTGCTTATGTACGCTGCGGAATTGGCGCTGCGCTTCATAGCGTCAGGCCCTCACGCCTGATGTTGGCGATCAATGCTGGATTGCTGAAGCGCTCAGGGTGTTCAAGCTCGTCCTTCCAGAGCGGCAAGGCTTCGACCAGGATACCGGTTTCCAGCATCACATCGAACGCTATGCCCGCCATCTCACGGATGGCTTCGGTGCGGTCGCCTTTGGGACCGTCCAGCACGACGGCAATGTCGGCGTCGCTCCCTGCCGTATTTGTGCCCCGGGCGCGGCTGCCAAACAGGATGCCCTCGACCACGGGGTATTTGCCCTCGAGGCGGTGCAGAAAAGCGCGCGCTGCCCGTTCGGTCACGGCGTCCATGGATGGCCTGGCGGGGACTGACAACGGTGCCGTTGCGGCGGCCAGCCGTGATATCGTGCTTTGGCTGACATGGAAGCGGCGCACGAGATCGGCTTGCGTTGCCGCGCCGGAAGCCAGCGCCTCTGCTGCTTCGCGGCGCTGCTGTGGCGTCAGCTTCGGCGGGCGGCCCGTAGGCTGCCCGCGAGCCTTCGCACGGGCGCGACCTTCGCCGGTGCGCAAACGGATCAGTTCGCGCTCAAATTCGGCCAGGCCGCTGAGCACGGTCAGCATCACGGGGCCGTCGGGCGTCGTGGTGTCGGCCCATGTCTCGCCGAGGGAACGGAAGGCGGCCCCGCGCCGGGTGAGGACATCAAGGATAGCGAGCAGGTCGCGGGTGGAGCGAGCCAGGCGGTCAAGGCGGCTTACCACCAGCGTGTCGCCGTCGCCAATCATGCCGAGCAAGCGGGTGAGTTCGGGACGGTCGGCGTTCGCGCCGCTGATGCTTTCCCGGAAAATGCGGGTGCAGCCGGCCTCCTTCAGCGCCCCAAGCTGGGCGTCGAGGGTCTGACCTTCGGTGGAAACGCGGGCATAGCCAAAAACGGTCATGGGCTACGTTACCGGAGCCGCCTATTTATGCAAGTATGTTTTGCATAATCTGACCCGTTGACAGGAAACACCTGCAAAACCCATGCATAAGTGATGAATTTCGCGTCCTGGCTCCAGTGAAGCCCGCTCCGACCATGACGATCGCGTAAAGCGCGCCACCTGGGGCAGACCTCGATCTACCCCCCCAGCACCTCGATCGACGTCGACTTGATCAACGCCAGCACCGGCGCCCCCGGCGACAGTGCCAGCCGTGCGATCGCATCCGGCGTCACCCGCGACAGCAGCCCGCCGCCCGGCAGGGCGATCTCCACGATCACCGACCGACGCCCTGGATCAGCGACGATCCGGCGCACGGTGCCCGGCACGATGTTGTGCAGGCTGATGGCCTCGGGCGGCCTGCCGGCCAGGATCACCTCGCGGGCGGGAATGCGCACCCGGCAGGCGGCGCCGACGGGCAGGTCCAGCAGCGGCACCAGGAAGGCCACCCCGCCATCCACCAGCCGGGTCAGCGCGCGGCCGGGGTCATGCGACTCCACCCGGCACGGCAGCACGGCGCCGGCGTCGTCGCGCTGTGCCAGCGGCATGTCGGCGCGGGCCGCGACCTCCGGTGCCGGGCCGTAGCCCACCACCTGCCCGGCCTCGATCAGCACCAGCGAATCGGCCAGCCGCATCACCTCGTCCAGCGCATGCGTCACATACACGATCGGCAGTTTCAGCGCCGTCTTCAGCCGCGTCAGGAACGGCAGGATCTCGGTCTTGCGCGCGGCGTCCAGGCTGGCCAGCGGCTCGTCCATCAGCAGCAAATGCGGCTGCGCCAGCAGCGCCCGGCCGATGCCGACCCGCTGGCGCTCGCCGCCCGACAGCGTGTGCGGGCGGCGCTGCAGCAACGCGCCGATGCCCAGCAGATCGACCACCTCATCAAACCCGATCGGCCCCGGCGCGACGCGGCGCATGCCGAAGCGCAGGTTGGTGGCGACCGACATGTGCGGGAACAGCCGCGAGTCCTGGAACACCAGGCCGACGCGGCGGCGTTCCGGCGGCAGCCACAGCCCGGCGCGGGTATCGGCCAGCACCGTGCCGCCGACCTCGATGCGGCAGGCATCGGGGCGCAGCAGGCCGGCGGTGGCATTGATGATGGTCGACTTGCCGGAGCCGGACGGGCCGAACAGCACCGTCACGCCCTCGGCCGGCACCTCGAAGCCGATATCCATCTGCATCGCGGGAAAGCGGTGCCGCAGCATGATCGACAGGCTCACCGGCCCAGCATCCGGTTCAGCCGCCGGCCGATCCACTCGGACAGCAGCAGGCCGATCAGCGCCAGCGTCAGCGAGACCAGGGACAGTTTCGCCGCCGTCGCCTCGCCGCCCGGCACCTGCAGGGCGGCGTAGATCGCCAGCGGCAGGGTCTGGGTCTGGCCGGGAATGTTGGCGGCAAAGGTGATCACCGCGCCGAACTCGCCCAGGCAGGTGGCATAGGCGACGATGCCGCCCACCAGGATCCCCGGCGAGGCCAGCGGCAGGGTAATGGTGAACAGCCGGTCCAGCCAGCCGGCGCCCAGGGTGCGGGCCGCCTGCTCCAGGCCGGGATCGACCGCCTCCAGCGACAGGCGGACCGAGCGGATCATGATCGGGAAGGTCATCACGCCGCAGGCCAGCGCGGCGCCTGCGGTGGTGAACACCAGGCGGATGCCGAACCAGCCCTGCAGCAGCGCGCCGATGGGCCCGCGCACACCGAACACGATCAGCAGCAGCCACCCCGTCACGACCGGCGGCAGCACGATCGGCAGGTGTACAAATGCATTCAGCAGGACACGGCCGGGGAAGCGGCAGCGGGTCAGCACCCAGGCGGCCAGCACCGCCAGCGGCAACCCGAAGCCCACGGCCCGGGCTGCCACCGACAGGGTCAGCCGGACCGCTTCCCACTCTTCCGGGGTCAGGATCAGCTTATTCGACCTTGAAGCCGCGCCTGACGAACGCCGCGCGGGCCTGCGGGCCTTGCAGGAAGGTCAGCAGCGCCCGCGCCTCGGGCGTATCGCCCGCCTTGGTCAGCGCGAACGGATAGGTGATCGGGTCGTGGCTGCTGGCCGGGAACACGCCCGCCACCATCACGTTCTTCGACACCGCGGCATCGGTGCCATAGACGATGCCGGCCGGCGCCTCGCCGCGCTCCACCAGCAGCAGGCCGGAGCGGACGTCGTCGGTGCGCGCCAGGCGCGGCTCGATGCTGTCCCACATCCCAAGCTTCTTCAGCGCCTGCTCGGCGTAGATGCCGACCGGCACGTGCGCCGGATTGCCGACGGCAAGGCGCCCGCTGGGGCCGAGCAGCTTCGCCAGGTCGAAGCCCGGCTTGATGGTGACGTGCTGCGGTTGGTTGGCCGGCACCACCAGCACGAGGTCGTTGCCCAGCAGATCCTTGCGGGTGCCGGGCGCGATCAGGTTCTTCTGCGCCAGGTAGTTCATCCACTTCTCGTCGGCCGAGGCGAACAGGTTCACCGGCGCGCCCTGCTCGATCTGCCGCGCCAGGGTCGAGCTGGCGGCATAGGAGGTGCGCAGGGCCGGGTGGCCCGCCTTCACCCACAGCGCCGAGATGTCGTTCATCGCGTCGGTCAGGCTGGCGGCGGCGAACACCGTCAGGTCCTGCGCGCGGGCCGCCAGAGGCACAAGCAGGATGCAGAGGAACAGCAGGAAGCGCATGGAGCGGGCCTCTCAGGATGGAAGGGATGCGGCAGGACGATGGCCGGTGGCGACAACCGATTGCATGCGTCAGCACCGGCGTGACGACATCGCCGCCGGGCGGCTGCCAAGCCGAGGCGCCGCTGCGATCAGGACTGCATGCTGCGTCATGTTAACCTCGATTCCGGACGATATAGTCCGACATATACAGCGACGCCAGCGTCACGCGGCCCCGACCGAATAGCCGGCCGACTGTTCCGGCGCAACACGTTCGCTGGCGGTGCCGGAGAGCGAAGCCCTGCTGCCCGTGGTGCCGATGCGTTCGGGGGTAGGCGACGGCCGCGGATGCAGGTGCAGGGACAACTGGAAGCGCAATCGTGAAATCCTGAACCGCGCCGCCGAACCGCCCCATTTCCGCCACGTTGGCATCTGGGAAAACCTGGAGAAGGACCATCCTGGCCAACCGAGACGTCAGCTGCCGGGTCGTCGGGGTAAAGGCCCTGGCGTTCCGCCGATGACCGGTCCGCAGCAGGCGCGCGGATCGGGGATGGATGGCAACGGCCGGTCCTGGGCGCCGGCCCGTCCGGCCGGCGCGCTGTGCCTGTCGGCCGGCTATGTCGATGCATACGGCTATTTCCGTCTCGGTACGCATGTGTTTCCGGCCAACATGACCGGGAACACGGTGTTCTTCGGCACCGGCCTGGCCACCGGCATCGTCCGCAGCGACTGGGATCAGGCGACAATCAATCTCATTGCCATCGTTCTGTTCGTTGCCGGGGCCCTCGTTTCCAGTTGGCTGCGGCAAGCCATCGGGCGTCCCTGGCTGTGCATCGTGCTTTCGGCAGTCCTGCTAGGGCCGGCGAACCATGTGCTGCTGAGTGCCCATTATCAGCTCTTTCTGCTGGCTTTCGCCATGGGTTTTCAGGGCGCGGCGATGCAGCGCTTCGGGGCGGTTTCGCATCAGACGGTTGTCGTTACGGGAAACCTGCTGCATCTGGCTGATGCTGTAGCCGGCCGGGCCTGGACCGGCGCGGGCAGTCCGAAAGCACACAAGCCCCTGGGATTGCTGCCCCTCGTCTCGTGGCCGCTGTATGCCGCCGGCGCCGCATTCGAAATGGTCGTCGGCGTTCCTCAGGCCCTGCCGCTGGCGGCACCCATCGGCCTACTGTTGCTAACGGCAGCCGATGTCGCCTGGCTGCAGGATCAGTAATCCGCCAGGCAAACGTCCGAGGCCGGGCTAAGGCCCATCGACTCACGCGGCCACCACGAAGCAGTTGCCGGCACCATTTCGATCGGCGACTCAATCGCCGATCGGCCAGGCAGTGCTTCCCGACGGGACAATCGGAGGTTGGAGCAGATCCTATTCGTGCCCGGAGGCCCGAACGGGTGAAGACACTCGTGAAAGCAGAAAGCCAGTCCCGATTTCACACGCACACGAAATCGGCACCGGCGTCAGCGGGCCGCCGCACGCACGGCCCGGGTCCGGCGATCCTGGCGCGCCACCAGCCGGCTGCCCAGCAGCAGCAGCGCCAGCACCGTGACATAGGCGGCAACCTGGACGCCCATCGGCCGTTCCGAGTAGCCGATGAGAACATGCAGGGTGCGCCCGGCCAGGCTGTTCTCGGGCAGCAGGGCGGAACTGTTCCAGATATCCATGCCCCAGGTCGGGATCAGGTCCGCCCCGGCCAGAATCGCCGCCGCCTGCCCCGCCATGCCAGCGGCCAGCAGCGTAATCAGCACGCCGGTGACGGAGAACAGGTGCCGCACCGGGATGGTCAACAGGCCGCGATACAGCAGCCAGGACACCATCGCGCCCGCCGCGATGCCCAGCGCCGCGCCGGTGGCCAGCCCCGCCGGCCCGACGCTGGCGGATGCGGCGATGCCATACAGGAACAGCACAACCTCCGCCCCTTCGCGCAGCACCGCCAGCGCCACCACGATGGCGAGCGCCAGCAGCGATTTCTGCCCACCCACCACGGCCTCGCCCACCGCCCGCATCTGCAGCGCCATCTCCCGCCCGTGCCGCGCCATCCACAGCACGTGCCAGGCCAGCATCACCACCGCGACCATCAGGACGCAGGCGTTGAACACCTCCTGTCCGTTGCCCTCCAGCGCATCCGACAGCGCCCCGGCGCACGAGGCCAGCAGCATCGCGCCGAGCACGCCGGCGGCGATCCCGCTGGCGATCCAGCGTCCGCGCTGCGGCACGCCCTGGGTTGCCGCCAGGACGATGCCGACGATCAGCCCGGCCTCCAGGACTTCACGGAAGACGACGATAAGGCTGGCAAGCATGCGGGTGTCTTTCTCCACGGCACGGTGACCCGGCGGGCCGGACGCAAGGGCTTTACCGCGCCCCAAATGCGATTGCAACTGACTCGCAAATAGGCTAGGCCGAAAACCAACGACACAAATGATGGCTCGCCAGGAGAACCCAATGCGCCTGCCCCGCCTGTCCGCCGCCGTTCTCGTCCTGACGCTGCTCGCGGGCAGCGGCGCCCTGGCGCGCGAGTATCCCATCGGCAAGCCGGTGCAGCAGTCCGGCATGGAGGTCAGCGCGGTCTATCTCCAGCCGATAGAGATGGATCCGCCGGGGATGATGCGCGCCGCCGCCGACAGCGACATCCACCTGGAAGCCGACATCAAGGCGACGGCGGGCAACCCGAACGGCTTCCCCGACGGCGACTGGATCCCCGCGCTGGAGGTCCACTACCAACTGGTCAAGACCGGCAGCGACCAGGCGGTCTCGGGCGTGCTGATGCCGATGGTGGCCAATGACGGCCCGCATTATGGCGACAACGTCAAGCTGTTCGGCCCCGGCAAGTACCGCCTGACGCTGACCATCGCCCCACCCGGCCCGGGCGAGCATTTCGGCCGCCACATCGACAAGGAAACCGGCGTCGCGCCCTGGTTCAAGCCGTTCAAGGTCAGCCAGGAGTTCGTCTTCGCCGGCACCGGCAAGAAGGGCGCCTATTAAAGTGAGCGCCGGCGCGACAATCCCCGGGGCTGCAATGCCGGTAAGGGCCTGATGCAGAATAGCCACTCCACCCGTCGCACGGACGCCTCAATCGTCATGGTGCGCTCTACTTGTCGCACGGACGCCTCAATCGTCATGGTGGGCGCAGGCCCACCATGACGCGGCGGGGCCGGTGCGCCGGCTCCGGCGGGTCGGTTATTTCGGCTCGGCCCCTGACGGCCGGCATGGCCGTGCTGGCGCTCGGGCTTCTCGCCGTGTGCGCGACCCGGGCGATGGCCGGCGACATGCCGTCGTTCCCCGTCGAGATGCATGGCGCCACCATCACGCCGTCGCGGCTGGAGGTGCCCGCCAACACGCCGTTCAAGCTCGAGATCACCAATGCCGGCAAGGAGCCGGCCGAGTTCGAGAGCGTGTCGCTGCACAAGGAGAAGGTACTGGCCGCCGGCGTCACCTCCGACCTGGTGTTCCGCCGCCTGCCGGCCGGCGAGTACGATTTCTTCGACGATTTCCATCCCGACGCAAAAGCCATTCTGGTGGCACGCTAGGAATCCGCCCATGCCGTCCGTGCTGCTGGCCCCGCCCCGATCCCACGCCGCACCGCCGAAACCGGCCGGAGTGCGCGGCGCCCTGGCAGCGCTGGGCGAGGCCATGCGCCGGCACCGCCGCACCATCCAGGCGCTGCAATGGGCGGTCGTCGGCATCTACCTGATGCTGCTGGTCGTGCCGGTCCTGCTGCCGCTGCCGCCGCGCACGGCGCATCTGTGGAACAATGCCACCCTGGCGGCGGCGTTCGCCTTCTGGGGCCTGTGGTGGCCGTTCGTGCTGCTCAGCATGGTGCTGATTGGCCGCACCTGGTGCGGCGTGTTCTGCCCCGAAGGCACGCTGACCGAGGCGGTCAGCCGCCGCAGCCTGAACCGGGCGCTGCCGCACTGGCTGACCTGGCGCGGCTGGCCGTTCACCGCCTTCGTCTGCACCACCGTGTACGGCCAGATGGTCAGCGTCTACCAGTATCCGGCCCCGGCGCTGCTGGTGCTGGGCGGATCCACCGTAGCGGCTATGGCGGTGGGCCTGATGTATGGCCGGAACAAGCGCGTGTGGTGCCGCTACCTGTGCCCGGTCAGCGGCGTGTTCGCCCTGCTGGCCAAGCTGGCGCCGGTGCACTTCCAGGTGGACACCGCGGCGTGGGAGGCCTCGCGCCAGGCGCCACGGCCGCCCGCCATCAATTGTGCGCCATTGGTGCCGATCCGCACCATGCAGGGTGCCAGCGCCTGCCACATGTGCGGGCGGTGCAGTTCCTACCGCGGCGCCATCGCCCTGGCCCCGCGCTCGCCGCAGCACGAGGTGGTGAACGTCGCCGGCACCCGCGCCAACGCCTGGGAAACGGCGCTGATCCTGTTCGGGCTGATGGGCGTCGCCGTCGGCGCCTTCCACTGGTCCGCCAGCCCGTGGTTCGTGGACGCCAAGCAGGCGGTGGCCGACGCGCTGGTGAACGCCGGCGTGATCTGGCCGCTGGCGCAATCCGCGCCGTGGTGGCTGCTGACCGACTATCCCGGCCAGAACGACGTGCTGACGCTGCTCGATGGCGCGATGCTGCTGCTCTACATCGCCGCCACGGCGATCGTCTGTGGCGGCGCGTTGTCCGCGATGCTGGCCGCGTCGGTGCGCGCGGCCGGCGCCTGGTCCTGGCCGCGCTTCCACCACCTGGCGCAGGCGCTGATCCCGATGGCCGGCTGCGGCGTGTTCCTCGGCCTGTCGGCAATGACCGTGACGATGCTGCACGCCGAGGGCCTGGAATGGCCGCAAGGCGTGGCTGTCGCGCGGGCGCTGCTGCTGGCCGGCGCGGTGCTGTGGTGCGGCTGGCTGGGCTGGGACATCGCCGGACGCTGGACCGGTGGCGCGCGCCGCGTCGCCGTCGCCGCCGGCACCACCGTCGCGGCCGCGGCATCCGGCTTCTGCTGGGTGCTGCTGTTCTGGATCTGGTAGGCGCACGGCGCCGTCCGGCCGGCCCCGCGACTCGGCCTTCGGATTGATCGCCGGCGGGTTGCGTGGTTTGTTGTTGCGTTATGGCAAAGCGACCCGCAACCTCGGCACCCAGGCCAGCCGATCGCCTGAGCATCAGGCTCGACCTGGCGTCGGGCGCGCGCATCGGCCCGGGCAAGGTCGCCGTGCTGGAGGAGATCGCCCGGTCCGGCTCCATCTCCGCCGCCGGCCGCGCGCTGAAGATGTCATACCGGCGCACCTGGGAGCTGGTCGAGGAACTCAATCGCACCCTGGGCACCCCGGTGGTGGAAACGGCGGCGGGCGGCAGCGGCGGCGGCGGCACGGTGCTGACCAAGGCCGGGCGAACCGTCGTCAGCAGCTACCGTGCCATCGAGCTGGATACCGCGCTGGCCGCGCGGAAGCACCTGCAGGCGCTGAACCGGGCCTGTCCCGGCAAGCCGCCATGACCCGCCGGGGACTCACGGATGGACCGATGGAGCGGCAGCGCAGCGAATGGGCGGCCGTTCGCCTGGCCGTCGCTGCCTGACGTGGCCATCCAGCCTGGCACGGCCGTTGCTTGACATACGGCAGCGGGCTCCGGCACCCACCTTGTTCCGCCCGCTTCCGGACACAGCAGCAGGATCGGCATCAGCCATGGACCTTCCGCAGACGACCCAGCCGGTGCCTGACCTGGCAGCCAGGGTTGGCGTGCTTCTCTACGACTCCACGGTCGAGGTCGATGATCTGCTCGCCACCGCGATCGCGCTGATCCAGGCAAGGGGCATGACCGTCGCCGGCCTGCTGCAACGCCTGGGCGACCGGCTGTCGAACGGCAAGCGCAGCATGTGGCTGGAGGACATCGCCACCGGCCGGTTGATCCGCCTCGATCAGCCGCGCGGCCCCGGCGCGACCGCCTGCGTCCTGGACCCGGACGCGCTGGCGCAGGGCGCCTGCCTGTTGCAGAAGGCGGTCGCGTCCGGCGCCGACCTGATCGTCGTCAGCCGGTTCGGCAGCGCCGAGGCGGAGGGCAGCGGCCTGCGGGCGGAGATTGCCGAGGCCATCTGCGCCGGCGCCGCGGTGGTGATCCCGGTGCGGTTCTCGATGCTGCCTGACCTGGAAGGCTTCCTCGGCGGTCCGGGCCGGTTGCTGCCGCCCTCGCCCGCCGCGGTCGCCGACTGGGCCGGGGACACCATCCCGGGGCGGAAGGTCGTCGCCCACGGCAGTTTCAACCCGGCCGGATCGCGAAGCGATCCCCAACCGGTGAGGCTGCCCGCGAAATCCGGGCTGGATCGAGGCGCCCTCTTCCCGTAGGCCCTGATCCGAAACGCGACGCCGGACCTGTCCGCCTCACACCGCAGATTCGAACGACACCGCGAAATCAGGCGGCCAGCCTTGCTGCGTCGCTGGTAGCCTTGCGACGCGGCCTTTGCCAGCCGCTTGATCGTCAAGTTATCGATAAATTTGCACTGTCGATAAGATTTGCACAACTGTACGCGGCAGAAGAAGGACAACCGAACTGGCCCGTCTTGTCATCGTCTCGAACCGGGTGCCGGCGGCGCGTGAGCGCAGCCAGCCTGCCGGCGGCCTGACCGTTGCCCTGAAGGATGCGATCCTGCGGCGGGAGACGCTCTGGTTCGGCTGGTCCGGACACCTGACCTCAGGCCAGACCGCATCCGAGCCCTCGATCCGCCCCGGCCACCCGACCTTTGCCACCATCGATCTGCCCCAGGAGGCGTTCCGTTCCTTTTACGAGGGTTTCTCCAACTCGACGCTCTGGCCGCTGCTGCACTGGCGCCCCGGCCTTGCCGAGTTCCGGCGGGACGAACTCGACGCCTACTACGCCGTCAATGACATGTTCGCCGCGGCGCTGGCCCCGCTGTTGCGGGCGGACGACGTGGTCTGGATCCACGACTACCACCTGATCCCGCTCGGCGCCGCGTTGCAGGCACGCGGGGCGGCGCAGCGGCTGGGGTTCTTCCTGCATGTGCCGTTCCCACCGGCGCCGCTGTTCGACACACTGCCGCAAGCCGGGCAGTTGCTGAAGGCTCTCGGCGCCTACGACTTGGTCGGCGTGCAGACCCGGGCGGATGCGACCTACCTGCAAACGGCTGTCCGCAGCGTCGGCGGTTCGGTTCCGGTGGCCCCCTTTCCGGTCGGCATCGGCGCCAACGCTTTCGAGAAGCTGGCGAGGCAGGCCCAGGCTATCAAGGACACCGAACGGCTGCACGCCAGCCTGGCCGGACGGACCTTGATCCTGGGCGTGGACCGGCTCGACTACTCGAAAGGCCTGCCGGAGCGGTTCCGCGGCTACGCCCAGTTGCTGCGCCGCTTCCCCGCCCACCGCAACCACGTCACCTTCATCCAGGTCGCCCCGGTTTCGCGCGGGAACGTCGCGCATTACCGGGCGCTGCGGCGCGAGCTTGACGAACTGACCGGCCGGATCAACGGCGACCTTGCGGAGTTCAACTGGACGCCGTTGCGCTACATCACCCGGTCGCTGCCGCGCGCGACGCTGGCCGGCTTCCATCGGCTGGCCCGGGTGGCGCTGGTGACGCCGTTGCGCGACGGCATGAACCTGGTTGCCAAGGAATTCATCGCCGCGCAGCCCCCGGACGACCCGGGAATCGAGGTGCTGTCGCGCTTCGCCGGGGCGGCCGAGGAACTGACGGATGCCCTGCTCGTCAATCCCAGCGATCCGGACGAGATTGCCGGCGCCCTGGATGCGGCGCTGTCGATGCCGCTGGAGGAGAGGAAAAGGCGCTGGGAGAACATGATGCAAGTGGTCAGGCGCCACTCGGCACGCGCCTGGGCCGAGTCGTTTCTCGAACGCCTGGCCGATCCGGGCCGGCAGGCCGCATAGGCGTGGAAACAGGGGCACGAGCGGCGCGACTCCTGTGTCGTCGTGGTGGCCGCAGGCCGGGCATCCACGTCTTGCGGTGCTGATCGGGGCAAAGACCGAAAATCCAAGCGGATCAGGACGCCGGTTCGACCGCCACGTCCAGGGGCAGCGGGCGCGGGTGGCGCTGTCCGGACGCGAGCAGGACGGCCAATGCCGCCAGGATTCCGCAGCCGGCCAGGGCGAGCAGCGCCGTCGTCTCGCTGGCCGCGTCGGCGATCCGGCCGGCCAGGAAGGTGCTCGCCGTCGCGCCCGCTGCCGAGGCCAGCCCGAACACGCCCATGCACAGATTGAACTGGTTCGAGTGCCGGGTCAGGTCGGCGGCGATCACCGGCACCATGACGCCGAATACCGCCGCGCTCACCCCGTCCAGGAGCTGAGCCGCGACCAGCAGTTCCGGCCGATCGGCAACCATGGCGAACAGCGCCGCGCGCAACGGCACCGCGGCGAAGCCCAGCGTCAGCACCAGCCGCCGGACGCTTCGATCCGCCGCGCGGCCGACCCAGGGCGAGATGACGGTCACGACCGCCTGCGGCAGCACGATGGAAATCGCGATGAACAGGTTGGCCATGTCGCCCGCTTCGCGCGTCACGTCGGACGCAACCAGCGGCAGCAGCGCCGCATTCGACAGATGGAACAGCACGACGCATCCGGCAAACGCCAGGACATGCCGATCGGCCAGCAAGGCGACCGTGTCGCGCAACAGGCTGGCGCAGCCTCGATCGGCCGCGAGGTCCGCCGCCTGGGTCCGGAGTTCCCCCGCCTGCACCTGGCTCAGCGCGAACAGCGCCGGCAACATCAGGATGGCGGTCAGCCAGAACACCGCCCGGCTGGACAGGTAGGCGCCGCACAGCCCCAGCGCGAGCGCCGCGCAGCCATTGCCCAGCGAGGCAAAGCGCGCATTCCGCCCCAGCCGCAGCCCAAGGCCGCCGTAGCCGGCCAGCGCGAGGCTGATCGCGGCGATGGCGGGGCCAAGCAGGGCGCTGGCCACGCTGTGCAGGACCTCGGCCAGCATCACGGCGGGCCAGTCGGGCACCGCCGCGAACAGCACCGCGCTGACCGCCACGGCGATGCCGGCGCCGGCCGCCACCAGTCGCTTGTCCCGCAGGCGATCGACGAGGCCGCCCGCGGGCAGCTGGCTGAGCATGACGGCGATGGTGCCAAGGCTCAGCGCCTGGCCGATCTCGGCCTGGGTCCATGCCTCGGTCGTGAGATAGACGGCGATGAACGGCCCGAACCCGGTCTGCACGTTGGCGACGAAGAAGTTCAGCCAGTCGAGGCCCTGATTGCTGCGGCGCGAAGCCATCAGGGGTGCGCCGGCCCGGCCTGCGGTGGCGCGGCCACGGTGACCGGCTTGTCAGCCGCCTTGTATTCCGGCGTCGCCCGGATCTGATTGGCGGTCATGTCCAGGACGATCCGGCCCTGCCCGTCCGGGCTGGGGTTGAAGTGCAGCGCGCGCCAGGCGACCGCCACCCGCCGGCTGCCGACTCCCAGGAAGCCGCCGACATCCAGGACGGCGGCGCGCGGCTCCCCGGCCTGGTCGACCAGCACCTCGATGATGCGGCCGACGACCTTCGCGTCGGGTCCGATCACGACACGCCCCAGCGTGCCGGTCGCCTCGCCCCGCGCCATCGTCTCCTGCGTCGCTGCCGATGCCGCGGGCGGATGGGGCACGGCTTGGGCAGGCTCCTGCGCGCGGGCCGGGACGTGCGGAAGCGCCATGGCGAACAGCAGGATCGTGACGGGGAACAGGCGGACGCGCGACGCCGAAATGTGGAACAGACTCACGAAGCAATCTCCATCGGCCGGTGAGAGGCAGAACCGGACCGGGAGCGGTATAGAGCCAGAGGACGACTCAAATCTGCAATGGAATTGTATCGATTTCGATCAAGAGTGGCTGACGCGGGCGCCTGCCGTTCCGTTGGGCGGGCCGCCCGCCGCCTGCCCGCCACGGCTATCCGGCAGCGGCCATCGCGACGTTGATCGTCCGCTGCGCGGCCAGCGCGGCTTCGACGCCGGCGGCGATCCGCTGGGCGCGCGGCGGCACGCCAGTGCACGTGGCCTCCGGCCGCGGATCGATCTCCATCAGCTTGCTGCCGCGGGCGACACCGCCCGGCGCCGCCCGCACCATCCCGCGGATGCAGCCGCCGATGGGTGCGGGGAGCCGCCGCGGACCAAGCCGGCCGACCAGCGTGCCGGGCTCGATCCAGGCGCCCAGCGGCACCTCCGGCTGCCACACGCCGGCGATCGGCGCATAGACGAAGCGCTCCGCCCCGGCGCCACCGAGTGGCACCGCCTGGCCGGTCGGCACCGCCGTCGATCCCCGGGTGACGACACCGCCCTCCTGCCCTGGCAAGGTCTCGATGGCAATATGCACGTTACCGCCGGCGACGAAGCCGGGCCCGACGCCGATGGCGCAGCCGGCCAACGGGCGGAGATCCGCCGGCATGGCATACTTGCGCATGCGAGCATCGACCAGCGCGTCCGGGCGGTCGATGCCGGAGGCGGCCAGCACGGCGGGATCGAGATTCGCCACCACCACGCCCGGCCGCGCGGACAGCAACGCCGGCAGGGCGCCGGGGGCCGCCGCCGGCACGGCAATGACGCCGTCGAGCACGGCGACGCCGTCCTCCATGGCATCGTCGAAGGCCATGCCCCGCCGCAGCACCGGCACGCCGTTGTCGCGCAGCAGCACGACCCGCCAGCCGCGGAGGAACAGCCCCCGCCCGATGGCCGAGGCAATGTCGCCGGTCCCCAGGATCAGCGCCGTCGGCGGCCGGTTCGCCTCGGCGCCGCGGCAGGGAGCCAGCGCGGGTGGCCTGGCAACGGACAAGCGTTCCTGCACCGACATCATGGCCCTCCGGGACTGCGTGCCGGACTACGGCAGCAAGGACCACGGTAGCAAATGCCATGCCATGTTGCGTGACGGGAGACAGCGGCTGCGCTGCGCCTGCGCGGCGGCGGTGGCGACGCGACTTGTCGGGCGGCGCTGTCCGGAATGCGACAATCCAACCGTCGCGCCGGCTACTCCGCCGGCACCTTGTAGCCGAAACCGGCGAAGATGCGCCGCGCTGCCGGCCCGTGCAGGAAGGCCAGGGCCTGCGCCGCCTGCGGATTGCGCGCCCCGCGCGTCAGCGCCGCCGGGTAGAGGATGGGCGCGTGCGACTCCGGCGC
The DNA here is from genome assembly GCF_002937115.1 of Rhodopila globiformis. Lineage (GTDB taxonomy): Bacteria > Pseudomonadota > Alphaproteobacteria > Acetobacterales > Acetobacteraceae > Rhodopila > Rhodopila globiformis. The sequence goes on from NZ_NHRY01000274.1 coordinate 27,203, forward strand.
GAAACGGCCGACGATCACCGCCTTGTCGTCGCCATGGAGGTCCGTCTTGAACGCGATCGCGGCGCGCGCCTCGCCGCGGTCAACCAGGACGATGGCGGCCGGGGCGCTTTCGGCAATGGCGATATGCGGCTCGACCGTCTGCCACAGCCCGAGCGACCGGAGACTCTGCTTCCCGTAGCGCCCCGCCGGATGGTGGGCGGGGTCGCACATCGCCAGCCGCCCGCCGGCGAGCAGCGCGCCGATGCCGAAGCCGCGCGTGATGGTGCCGGCGGCCGGGGTGCCGGGCGGACCGGCCAGAACCAGGTCGTTGGTCATCAGGTCCACCCGCGTGCCGGCCTGCACCAGCCCCTGCCGCACCGCCTCGTCCATCCAATCGGGATCGGCGCTCATCAGGATGTCGGCCGCGGCGCCGCCGGCAAGCTGGCGGATCAGCAGCGGCGTCGGCGCATATATCGCGACGGCCGCGCCGCCGGCCTGCCGATAGGCCGCCAGGACGGGGTCGAGCGCCGCGCGGAAGGTCACCGCGGCATAGATCCGCACCGGGGCGGAGTCCGCCCGGGCCGCACCCGCCACCACCAGAGGCAGGCCGCCGAGCAGCCCGCGCCGAGACAGCATCATCCAGAGACTCCGTCGATTCCATTCCGGACATCTATATCGATGCCGCACCTTCCGGTATAGCCAGGTGTTCATAACGCAGGCGGCCGCGGCACCATGATCGAGGTGGGCGCTGCAGCCGTTTTCTCACCGTCATGGCCGGGCGTGTCAGGATAAGCGGACTGGCGGAGCAAGGGCTTCTCCCTCTCCGTCATGGCCGGGCGGCAGTCCCGGCCATCTGCGCTTCAACGGCGTGGGGTGGATGGCCGGGACACGCCCTACGCAATGCACACATCCTGGAAACGAGTGGGAAATGACCGTAAAATCAAGTGCTTGCCTGGGCGCCAAGAGCGTTCCCCCATCGTTATGGCCCGGCTTGTCCGGGCCACCTGTCGCGGCAAAAGTGCTGGAATAGGTGGCCCGGACAAGCCGGGCCATGACGAAAGGGAAACGCAGCGGCGGACCGTTTCCGAGATGTGTGCATCCCGTAGGGACACGCCCGGCCATGACGGAGAGGGAACGGCCGCAGCGCCAAATCCTTCTCCAGCCGTCGCCCTACCCCCGATACGCATCGGAATCAGCCCGGCCATGACGACGGGGCGATGGCCTTGCACCGGCGCCACGCCGCGGCACAAGCGGAAACGTCCGGTCACCCAAGTCTTGCCACTCCGGGCGGGCGATGATAGTGCCGCGCAACTTTCTCAGAGGCTGAAGCATGGCATCGACGTACGAAACCGTGGCGGGAATCATCGCCGACACCTGCGATATCGAGGCGGACAAGATCACGCCGGACAGCCACGCGATCAACGACCTTGGCATCGACAGCCTGGACTTCCTGGATGTCGCCTTCGCGATCGACAAGGCCTTCGGCATCAAAATGCCGCTGGAGCAGTGGACGCAGGAGGTGAACGAGGGGAAAAAGAGCACCGATGAGTACTTCGTGCTGAAGAACCTGTGCGCCAACATCGATGCCCTGGTCGCCGCCAAGCCGGCCTGAGCGCGCCGTTCCGTGAAATGGTGACCTGATGCGCCTGGAATATTTCCAGATGGTCGACCGCATCACTGCGCTCGACCTGCCCAACCGCCGGATCACCACCGCCTGCCAGGTGCCGGAGCAGTCCCCGGTGTTCGAGGGGCACTTCCCCGGCTATCCGATCCTGCCCGGCGTGCTGATGATCGAGACGATGGCGCAGACTGGCGGCTGGCTGGTGCTGGCCATGCTGGGCTGCACGAAAATGCCGTTCCTGATGCAGGTCGAGAAAGCCAAGATGCGCAGCTTCGTCGCCCCCGGCCAGGCGCTGGAAGGCGAGGCGACCCTGCTGCACGACGGCTCGGGCTACGCCGTGGTCAAGGCCGCCCTGTCCGCCGGCGGCAAGAAAGTGACCGACGCCGAGATCCGCTACGGCGTGGTGCCCTTCCCCAACGACACGCTGCGGGCGGCGATGCTGAACACCGCCCGGCGCGTCGGCCTGCCAGCGGATCATATCCAGGAACACATCCATGGCGCATGAGCGCGACGCCCTGATCACCGGCATCGGCCTGGTCTCCTGCCTCGGCTCCGGGGTGGGGGCGCACTGGGACGCGCTGAATCCCGCCGGGGCGTTCACGCCGGTGCTGGATACCGAAAGCTGGCCGCCCTTCGCGGTGCATCCCGTGGCGCCGATGGACCTGGACAAGCAGATCCCGAAGCGCGGCGACCAGCGGCAGATGGAGGCGTGGCAGCGCATCGGCGTGTTCGCCGCCGGCCTCGCCCTGGAGTCGGCCGGCGTCAAGGGCAACACCGAGATGCTGTCGCGGGCGGACCTGATCGTCTGCGCCGGCGGCGGCGAGCGTGACGTCGCGGTCGATGCGACCATTTTATCGGGCTATCCGAAAGCTGCCAACCCCGGCCTGTTCCTGAACGAGCGCCTGCAAAGCGACCTGCGGCCGACACTGTTCCTGGCGCAGTTGTCCAACCTGCTGGCCGGCAACATCTCCATCGTGCACGGCGTCATCGGCTCGTCGCGCACCTTCATGGGCGAGGAAGCCAGCGGCGCCGACGCGGTGCGCATCGCCTGTGCCCGCATTGCCGCCGGGCAGTCCGAGATCAGCCTGGTCGGCGGGTCGTATAACGCGCAGCGGCCGGAGGTGATCCTGCACTACGAGATGGGCGGCCTGCAGCGGCGCGCTCCGTTCACCGGCATCTGGGCGCGGCAGGCGGACGGCGGCGGGATGCTGCTGGGCTCGCTCGGCGCCTTCCTGGTGATCGAGAGCCGTGCCCATGCCGAAGCGCGCGGCGCCACGCCATTCGCCCGCGTCGCCGCCATCCGCTCGGACCGCTGCCGGCGGGAGCCGGGGCAGGCCACCGCCAATGCCCGGGCGCAGCTTCACTCCATGGCGGCGGAGATCGATCCGCAGGGCCTGGGCGTGATTTCCGGGGCGTCCGGCGCCGCCGCCGTCACCGCCGAGGAACAGGCATTCCTGGCCGCGCTCGGCTACCCGGTGCGGGCGACGGCGACGGCGATGGGGCATTCCCTGGAGCCGGCGATGCCGGCGAACCTGGGGCTGGCGGCCGCCGCGGTGCGGCACGGCCGTCTGTTCGGCCCGCTGGAGGCGGCCGAGCAGGCGATGACCGCGCCGCTGACGCAGGCGCTGGTGACATCCTGGGGACATTGGCGCGGCGAGGCGCTCGCCCTTGTCACCGCGGCCTGAGGGGAGACGGCGATGACGCAGGATACGGATCATCTCGGGCGGCCGGTCGTGGTGGTCACCGGCATGGGGGCGATCACTTCCCTCGGCCAGGGCCAGGCGGACAACTGGAAGGCGCTGACCAGCGGCGCGTCCGGCATCCGCCGGATTACCCGCTTCCCCACCGACGGCATGCGCGTCGCCATCGCCGGCACGGTGGACTTCGTGCCGGTCGCGGACATGTCGGGCCCGGCCCTGGCGCAGCGCCTGGCGGAACTGGTGATCGAGGAAGCGGTAACGGAAGCCGCCATCGGCCGCGGTGGCGACTTCCCCGGGCCGCTGTTCGTGGCGCTGCCGCCGATCGAGCTGGAATGGACGCAGCGCTTCGCGCTTGGCGCCGCCTCGGGCGCCAACGAGTCGGTCAGCTACGACGACCTGCTGCGCGCCGCCGGCAAGGGCGGTTTCGAGTCCTGCTACCGCCGTTTCCTGTTCGGCTCGGTGGCCGAGGCGCTGGCTGATCGGTTCGGCACCAAGGGCTCGCCGATTGCGACGTCCACGGCCTGTGCCTCGGGCGGCACGGCGATCCAGCTTGGGGTGGAGGCGATCCGCCGCGGCGAGACCGATGCCGCGCTGGTCGTCGGCACCGACGCCTCGGTGAATGCCGAGAGCGTGATCCGGTTCTCGCTGCTGTCGGCGCTGTCCACCCGGAACGAGTCGCCGGCGGCGGCGTCGCGCCCGTTCAGCAAGGACCGGGAAGGCTTCGTCATGGCCGAGGGCGCCGGGGCGCTGGTGCTGGAGAGCCTGGCCAGCGCGCGGGCGCGGGGGGCGACGGTGCTGGGGGTGATCGAGGGCCTGGGCGAGGCGGCGGACGGGTTCCATCGCACGCGGTCCTCACCCGATGGCAAGCCGATCATCGCCTGCATGCGGCACGCGCTGGCGGATGCCGGGCTGGGGCCGGAGGCGGTGGACTACATCAACGCGCACGGCACCGGCACGCCGGAGAACGACAAGATGGAGTGGATCGGCGTTTCGGCGGTGTTCGGCGAGCGGGCGGGATCGGTGCCGATGTCGTCGAACAAGTCGATGATCGGTCACAGCCTGACGGCGGCCGGGGCGATCGAGGTGATCTTCACCGTGCTGACCATCCGCAACGGCCTGCTGCCGCCGACGATCAACTACGAGACGCCGGATCCGGCGCTACCGGTGGACTGCGTGCCGAACGTGGCGCGGGCGGCGACGGTGCGGCACGCGATTTCGAATTCGTTCGGATTTGGCGGGCAGAATGTCTGCCTGGTGATCGGCGCGGCGGCGTAGGCTGGGCGGCCGGCCATGACCGTTACTTGAAAGTCGTGTTCTCGCGGGCTTGAGCTGGGTCGGAAAGCCGGGGGCATCGGCTCCGCCCATCAGGATAGAAGAGCGGGCCGGGCGGAGATCCTCGCTTACCAAGCTTGGAAGAGTGACCGGGAATCGGATCCGGCACCATGTTCTGCCGCAATGACCCCAGGCGTTGCGGGTTGTGCCGGTGCGCCGACAGGTTGGGACTGGGGGTGTCTTTATCTCCGCTTTTCAACACGGAGAATAGGAAGGGCACACGGAGTTGGCCAGCCGGCGCGCCGGCACCGCGATGGCGGAAAACGGGCGAGGTCGGTGCCACCTCGTCATGGTGGGCGCAGGCCCACCATCCAAGCCTTCTGTTGGTACCGGCATCGCAAGGCGTGGATCGCGGCCCTGCGGCCGCCATGACGGCGGGGCCAGGCGTCCGGAACCGTATTTTCATGGTAGAAGGGCAATGTTGCGCTTCGCGCGAAGCGCCTGAATTGGCCAGACGCCGACAATATGGAGCACTGGCCGCTGTTCCCGGAAAACTCCGTGGAACTTCGTGTGTCCTTCATACTCTCCCTGTTGAAAATCATCCGGTGAAGCAAGCATTGCCGGAGAAGACGGCGCATCGACATCAGATCCGCTCGTGCTTGTTCTTTCCCATCCCGGCCACAGGCTGTGGACGAAGGATCCGGGCAGCATGACCGTTCCGACTGTAACCGGATTCATCCCTCGGCTGCTGCCGGACACGCCGATCGGCTCGTTCCGTTACACGGTGCGGGCCAGGAACGAGCAGAGGGCCTTCGATACCCCGGGGGCTTGGCCTTCGCCAGCATTCCGCGCACGCTGCCTGCCGGGAGGACACGACAATGCCAACAGAACGCCAGACTGCCATCGTCACCGGGGCCGCGAGCGGCATGGGGCGCGCCATGGCGCTGGGCCTGAGCGAGGCCGGGTTCGACGTCGTTGCGGTGGATCGCAACGAGGTCGCGCTGGGCACCCTGCCCGCTGCGATCAAGTCCGTCGCCGCCGACCTGGCACGGCCGGAATCGTTCGCGACCGTGGTGGACGCAACGATCTCGGCCTTCGGCCGCATCGACGTCCTGGTCAACAACGCCGGCATCGGCCAGGCCGAAATCCGCAAGGACCAGCGCGGCAACCCGATCCGGTTCTGGGAGATCACGCCGGAGCAGTGGCAGCGCTTCCTGGCCGTCAACGCCACCGCGCCGATCCTGATGACGCGGGCGGTGCTGCCGCACATGCTGAAGGCGAACCGGGGGCGTATCATTACAGTAACGACCAGCCTGGGGACCATGGTGCGCGAGGGCTACCTGCTCTACGGCTCCAGCAAGGCGGCGGCGGAATCCGCCATGGCGGTGCTGGCCGCGGACCTGAAGGACACCGCGCTCACCGTCAACGTGCTGGTGCCCGGCGGCGTCACCGACACGCCGCTGGTGGGCGAGGCCGGGGACCGCTCGAAGATGCTGCGGCCGGAGATCATGCTGCCGCCGCTGCTGTGGCTGGTGTCTGGTGAGGCCGCCGGCGTCAGCGGACGGCGATTCATCGCCGCCGACTGGGACACCAGGCTGCCGCCCACTCAGGCGGCCGAGCGGGCCGGCGCGCCCGTCGCCTGGCTGAGCATCGCGCGCATGCCGATCGAGCCGAATTGATCACAGGCCGGCGTTTCCGTTCGGCGGGCGATCATGCGCCGGCCGCGCCAAAAGGGGCCGTCAGGGGATCAAGGTGTCACTGGGTACGGGGCGCCGTCCTCTGCCCGTCATGGTCCGCGAAACCGAAGAATTCCGAGACGAATAATTAACAGAACGGCGCGTGTATCCCGGCGAGGATTGGCTACGGTCTGGCTTTCTCACCACCACGAAAGAATTTGAACAAAATAACCGGCACGCCGCGTCGGAACCGCGCATAGCCTTGCGGAGTTAACGTCATGCTTAACCGGAGGGACAACCCCATGCGCCTGGCCTTGCTTGTTCTGTTGCTGCCGCTTGCGCTGGCAGGCTGCCTGTCGTTCAGCAGCAGCGATCCGCCGCCGCCGTCGCGCGGGACAACCGTTGTCGCGCCTCCGCCGCCACCGCAATAAACGGGATTATTCCTTTTGTGAAGCAATCCAGCGCGCCATGCCCATGACCTGACTCGCGAACAGCACGCCGCCGATCGGCATGGGCTGGCCGGCGGCACGCATCATGACGGCGGTCCAGGTGTTGCAGGTGAAGAGCCCGCTGTACGGCTCGGCGGCGGCATAGAACAGACTGCCCGGATAGGGTCCGGCCACAATCGCCACCGGCGCTCCGTCCGGCGATGTCTCGAACGCCTGCCACAGCCTCTGCCGCAGCCGGGCGAGATCGGCGCGGGTGATGTGCAGTACGACGACATGGGCATCGCCGAAGGCCGCCTCGGGCGGAGCGCGCAGGCCTGTCACCAGCAACGCGCCGTGGCCGGGCAGCAGGGCCTGCAGCATTGAAAGCACCGTGACGGTCCGCTTCAGCAGATAGGTCCGGTCGCCGAAGCCAATGGTCAGGTAGCGCACGCCCGGGAACGGCGCCTCCAGGGCCAGCAGCGGGCCGGCGATTTCCGTTGCCGGCAGGCCGATGTCGGTGTGCCAGCCGCGGCCGATGACATAGATGATCGCATCGCGCGGCGCGGCGGCCAGATTATCCGGGACCGGCGGTGCCGGCGCGCTGCAGGCGAACAGCGGGACAACGCAGAGCAACAGCAAGACGAGGCGGGTCACGCGGCTGTGCCATTCCGTGCCGGCGGTCGTCGGTCATTACGCACCCAAAGACTCCGTCCGTCGTCCGCCGGCTTCACTATAGCAAACCGCAGGCCGGTTGGGACGCACGGGCGGCTTGTCCTATCGTCATGGCGGCCTGCGCCCACCATGACGGTGAATACGCGCCGTTGTCCTGTCCCAACCGGCCTGCGGTTTGCTGTAGAGAGCAGCACGGCGGACTTCGATTCACAGTTCGGAGGGAACCGGGCCGGGCCGCGGCTGTTGCTCTCGTGTTGATTATGCGGTGCAGGACACCACTGGCATATGGTGGCCGGCGCTTCAAACAAGACACGGAGGAAACCATGCTGCGTCGTTCCCTGCTGCTGGCCGGCTTCGCGGTCGCCTTCGCCGGCACCGCCCACGCCGCGGTGGAAAAGTTCCACGCCACGCTCTCGCCGTCCGCGGAAGTGCCGCCCACGAAATCCACCGGATCGGGCGAGGCGAACGCCACGCTGGACACCGCTACGCATGAGCTGACCTATGACGTGACGTTCAGCGGCTTCAGCAGCGCCGTGGTTGCCGCACATATCCACGGTCCGGCCGCGGCCGGCAAGAACGCCGGCGTCCAGGTGCCTCTGGGCAAGGCGCCGAAGAGTCCGATCCATGGCACGGCGAAGCTGACGCCGGAGCAGGAAAAGCAACTGGCGTCCGGCCTGATGTACGTGAACGTGCACACGAAGAACAACCCGAGCGGCGCCATCCGCGGCCAACTGGAGCCGATGAAGTAGGAGCAGTCGTACCGGGGCCATGACATGGCTCCGGTCGCCGCCCTTGCGCCCGGCGGCGATCTGACGGGACAATGGCCTGCCCAGGAAAGCAGGACCATGATCCCACGCATCGACTTTGACCCGGCCGCCCCTGCCCCGCTGGACGGTATTCGCGTCGTTGACCTGTCCAGGCTCGTCGCCGGCAACATGGTGAGCCTGCAACTGGCGGACCAGGGCGCCGAGGTCATCAAGATCGAAGACCCGAACACCGGCGATCCGTTGCGTGCCTGGAAGGTGAACGGCCTGTCGCTGCACTGGAAAGTCTATGCGCGTAACAAGAAGAGCCTGGCGCTGAACCTGCGGGCACAGGCCGGCCGCGACGCGCTGCTGGACCTGCTGGCGGCCAGCCAGGTGCTGATCGAGAACTACCGGCCCGGCACGCTGGAGCAGATGGGGCTGGGCCCGGACGTGCTGCATGCGCGCAATCCCGGGCTGGTCATCGTGCGCATCACCGGCTTCGGTCAGGACGGCCCCTATCGCGACCGTCCCGGCTTCGGCACGCTGGTGGAAGCCATGTCGGGCTTCGCCGCCAAGAACGGCTACGATGACCGCCCCCCGGTGCTGCCGCCGCTGGCGATGGCGGACATGGTCTCGGGGCTGTACGGCGCCTATGCGGTGATGGTGGCGCTGCGCGTGGTGGAGCGCGGCGGGCGCGGGCAGGTGATCGATTTGCCATTGCTGGAGCCGATGATCTCGGTGCTCGGGCCTGATGCGGCGGCGTATCGTGTCGCCGGCGAAAAGCCGCGGCGGACCGGCAGCCGCTCGCTGACGACGTCGCCGCGGAACGTGTACGGCACCAGCGATGGGCGGTTCGTGGCGATTTCCGCCTCGATCCAGGCGATGGCCGAGCGGCTGTTCCGCGCCATCGGCCGGCCCGACGTGATCGACGATCCGCGGTTCCGCACCAACACCGACCGCGTGCGCAACATCGACGCCTGCGACGGCATCGTCGCGGCCTGGATCGCGCAGCGCACCCTGGCGGAGGCGATGGCGGTGTTCGAGGCGGCGGAGGTGACGGCGACGCCGATTTATGAAATCGACCAGTTGCTGGACGATCCGCACGTGCAGGCGCGCGGCGTGCTGGTGGAGGCGCCGGACGACGAGGCAGGCTCGGTGCTGATGCACAACATCATCCCGCGCCTGTCGGAAACGCCCGGGCGCCTGCGTGCCCCGGCGCCGGCGCTCGGGCAGCACACGCGGCCGGTGCTGCAATCCATCGGCTACGACGCCGCCCGGCTGGATGCGCTGAAGGCCGAGGGCGTCATCAGGGAGGGCTGAGCATGCGTGATGACCTGCCGGTGTGGCGGTCCCTGCTGTTTGTTCCGGTGACGGCGGAGAAATTCGTTCGCACCGGCGCGGATCGCGGAGCGGACGCGATCATCCTCGACCTGGAGGACGCGGTGGCGCCGTCGCAGAAGGCGCACGCGCGGACGCTGATTGAAAGCGCCATCCCGCAGGTGGCGCGCAACGGCGCCGACGTGCTGGTGCGGGTGAACCGCCCGTGGCGGCTGCTGGTGCGGGACCTGGAGGCGGCGGTGATTCCGGGTGTCGCGGCGCTGATGCTGACCAAGGTGGACAGCCCCGAGCACGTGCAGGCCTGCGCCGACGTTGTCGCGGACCTGGAGGCGGAACGCGGCCTGCAGCCGGGCGCGCTGAAATTCATTGCCCTGGTGGAAAACGCCGCCGGTTTCTTCCGCATCGAGCAGATCGCCCGCGCGCATCCGCGCATCGTCGGGCTGAGCCTGGGATCGGAGGATTTCGCCGCCGACGTCGGCATGCAGTCGGAGCCGGAGGGCCTGTTCTACCCCAAGCAGCAGACGATCTTCGCCGCCCGTGCCGCCGGGATCATGCCGATGGGGTTCATCGGCTCGATCGCCGATTTCCGCGACCAGGAGGGGTTCCGCGCGATCGTTCGGCGCTCGCGGCGGCTGGGGTTCATGTGCGCCAGCGCCGTGCATCCGCTGCAGGTTGCGGTGCTGAATGAGGAGTTTTCGCCCGACCCGGCCGAGGTGGAACGGGCGGAGCGGATGATCGCCACCTACGATGCCGCGTACGCCGCCGGGCTGGGCGCGGTGCAGTTCGAGGGCGCGATGATCGACGTGCCGGTGGTGGAACGAGCGCGCGCGGTGGCAAGGCGGGCACAGGCGTTACAGGCGCGGCTGAACGCTCCGCGTCCGCCGTCGCAACGCGCTTGATGGCACGGCAGCGTCGATACGTATCGGGAAGCGCCCATGCGTATCAGCATAAGGGGATAGGCGGAGCGAGGTCGTCGTCCCAAAAGGCGAGGGGAGGTCGTCTCCCTATCGTCATGGCCGGGCGTGTCCCTACGCAATGCACACATCCTGGAAACGAGTCGGAAATGACCGTAAAATCAAGTGCTTGCCTGGGCGCCAAGAGCGTTCCCCCATCGTCATGGCCCGGCTTGTCCGGGCCACCTGTCGCGGCACACGTGCTGGAATAGGTGGCCCGGACAAGCCGGGCCATGACGAAAGGGAAACGCAGCGGCGGACCGTTTCCGAGATCTGTGCATCCCGTAGGGCGTGTCCCGGCCATCCGCCCCCCACCGTCGAAGCGCAGATGGCCGGGACACGCCCGGCCATGACGGAGAGACAATGGACCTGGGCCTGTCTCTCCAAGTTTTCGCCCATGCGGCTTGTCCGGGCCATGACGGGATGGCAACTATCGCGCCGCTTGCCGGCTGTTTAACGCCAATGCGTTGCAGGCTGGCCATCTACGCCGTCTTTCGTGCAAATCGGACGGATAGAAACCCGTTTGCATTCGTTCACGAATATTTACATGTTTTACAAAGTGTAAATTTTCATCGTAAAGACTTTTACAGTTTTCGATGCCGGGCGCTGGATTTATACGGTGACTTCGCAGGTGCATCATCATAGATGTACGGTTCGCTCATAAAGCGGCTCAACGCGAAGGAAAGATTGGATGGACAGGCTGAATTATTCCCCCGACGGTCTGGCTGGCGGCATGTCGGCCCGCGTCGGTGGCACTTCCTCTTATCAGGAGCATACCGCCAAGGTAGCCGCACTGATCGAGAGCAAGAGGGGCACCTGGGACGGCATCAGCGCCGAGTCCGTCGCCCGCATGCGCCTGCAGAACCGCTTCCAGACCGGTCTCGACATCGCCCGCTACACCGCCGCCATCATGCGTGCCGACATGGCTGCCTATGACAAGGACCCGAGCCAGTACACGCAGTCGCTCGGCGCCTGGCACGGCTTCGTCGCCCAGCAGGAGATGATTGCCGTCAAGAAGCATTTCGGCACGACCCAGCGTCGGTACATCTATCTGTCCGGCTGGATGGTCGCCGCCCTCCGGTCGGAATTCGGCCCGCTGCCCGACCAGTCGATGCATGAGAAGACCTCGGTCCCGGCGCTGATCAAGGAAATCTACACCTTCCTCCGCCAGGCCGATGCCCGCGAACTCGGCATGCTGTTCCGTGAACTCGACGCCGCCCGCAAGGCCGGCGACCGCGCGAAAGCAGCCGAGCTGCAGTCGCGCGTGGACAACTACCAGACCCATGTCGTGCCGATCATTGCCGACATCGATGCCGGCTTCGGCAATGCCGAGGCGACCTATCTGCTCGCCAAGAAGATGATCGAGGCGGGCGCCTGCGCGCTGCAGATCGAGAACCAGGTCTCCGACGAAAAGCAGTGCGGTCACCAGGACGGCAAGGTCACCGTGCCGCATGACGACTTCCTCGCGAAGGTGCGCGCGGTCCGCTATGCGTTCCTGGAACTGGGCGTGGAAGACGGCGTTATCGTCACCCGTACGGACTCGCTGGGCGCCGGCCTGACCAAGCAGATCGCCGTCAGCCGCACGCCGGGCGATTTGGGCGACCAGTACAACTCGTTCCTCGACTGCGAGGAAGTCGCGCCGGGCGACCAGCGTAACGGCGACGTCCTGATCAACCGCAACGGCAAGCTGCTGCGGCCGAAGCGGCTGCCCAGCAACCTGTACCAGTTCCGTCCGGGCACTGGTGCGGACCGCTGCGTGCTCGACAGCATCGCCTCCCTGCAGAATGGCGCCGATCTGCTGTGGATCGAGACCGAGAAGCCCCATATCGGCCAGATCGCCAGCATGATGGACCGCGTCCGCGAGGTCATCCCGAACGCCAAGCTGGTCTACAACAACTCGCCGTCGTTCAACTGGACGCTGAACTTCCGCCAGCAGGTGTTCGATGCCTGGGAGAAGGAAGGCAAATCGGTCGCCGAGTATGACCGCGCGAAGCTCATGAGCGCCGAATACGACGCCACGCCGCTGGCAGCCGAGGCGGACGAGCGGATCCGCACCTTCCAGGCCGATGCCTCGAAGCGCGCCGGTATCTTCCACCACCTGATCACGCTGCCGACGTACCATACCGAGGCGCTGGTCGTGGACAACCTGTCGAAGGAATATTTCGGCAGCCAGGGCATGCTGGGCTACGTGCTGAACGTCCAGCGCAAGGAGATCCGCCAGGGCATCGCCTGCGTGAAGCACCAGAACATGGCGGGCTCGGACATCGGCGACGACCACAAGGACTATTTCGCCGGCGAGGCAGCCCTCAAGGCGGGTGGCGCGCACAACACGATGAACCAGTTCGGCTGAGAGCCGGTTCATCGACTGGACGGCATGTCGGCCCGGGGCGTATCGCCTCGGGCCGTTTCCTCACCGTCATGGCCGGGCGTATCCCGGCCATCTGCGCTTCGACGGTGGGGGTGGATGGCCGGGACACGCCCGGGCATGACGGAGGGGCAACGGACCTCTCGCGCATTGTCAGCCATCGCGGTGCCGGCACCGCCAGCTGGCTAAGCTTGAGGCGAAAGGCGGACCTACTCCCCCGCCATCACCTTCTTCGGCGGCGTCTGGACAACCGGCGCCAGTTCCGCCGCGTTGAACGAAACGACCCGACGCTCGTTGCCCACCGGCCGATACAGCGTGTCGCGCTGCACCGGGGTACGGACCAGCGAGCCAATAAGCCCCTCCATCGCCTCAGGCGGGAATTCCTGCCCGTGCTGGGTGCCGGCGGCGCGCGAGATGCTTTCGTTCATCAGCGTCCCGCCCATGTCGTTGGCGCCGGCATTCAGGCACATCGCGGCACCCTGCGGCCCCATCTTCACCCAGGATGTCTGGATGTTGGTGATCAGCGGATGCAGCACCAGGCGCGAGACGGCATGCATCAGGACCGCCTCCCGCAACGTCGGCCCCTTGCGGGACAGGCCGCGGAGATACATCGGCGCTTCCATGTGCACGAACGGCAGCGGCACGAACTCGGTGAAGCCACCGGTTTCCGCCTGCAGGTCGCGCAACACCAGCAGGTGCCTCGCCCAGTTCAGCGGCCGCTCGACATGCCCATACATGATCGTGGACGTCGTCCGCAGCCCCAGCCTGTGCGCGGCCCGCACCACATCGACCCATTGCTGCGTGTTGATCTTGTCCGGGCAGATGATGGCGCGGATTTCGTCGTCCAGGATTTCCGCGGCCGTACCCGGCAGCGTTCCCAGCCCGGCCTCCTTCAGGCGGGTCAGGAATTCCGTCAGCGACAGGCCGAGCGTTGCCGCGCCCTGCGTCACCTCTAGCGGCGAGAAGGCATGGATGTGCATGCCCGGAACCGCCGCTTTGATCGCCTTGCAGACGTTGACGTAGGTCTGGCCGGTATAATCCGGGTGGATGCCGCCTTGCAGGCACACCTCCGTCGCGCCCCGGTCCCAGGCTTCCTGCGACCGGCGGACGATTTCGCCCATGTCGAGATCATACGGCGTGCCGCGCAGCGCCTCGTGCGTCTTGCCCTTGGAGAAGGCGCAGAACTTGCAGCGATAATAGCAGATGTTGGTGTAGTTGATATTGCGGTTGACGACGTAGCGCACCGTGCCACCGCTGACCGATTTGCGGAGCTCATCGGCGACCTCGATCACCCGCTCATAATCAACGTCACGGGCGGCAAACAGGCGGACGATCTCCGGTTCATCCAGCCGCTCGCCGGCAACGGCGCGGTCGATAATCCGTTCCACGTGCGGGTCAACCTTGCTGAGCCGGATCGGCCCCGGCTTCGGCTCGAACGTCAGGCCCGGCGCCCAGTCATCGTCGCGCGCCCAGCCCTCGGCGTCCGCCAGTTGCATCACCCGCGTCGCGACCTTGGAATGCAGCCACCGCCCGGGCTCCGCCGCCCAGGCCGGGTAGATCGGCAGGCGCGGCACCAGGATCTTGTCCATTTCCGCCGTGCGCAGGGCCAAGGCTTCCAGCTCCGGCCATGGGGCCTCGGGATTGACGTGATCCGGCGTCACCGGCGAGACGCCGCCCCAATCATCGATGCCCGCCTCGATCAGCTTCTGGTAAACCCCCGGCGACAGATTGGGCGGCGCCTGCACGTGCACATCGGCCGGCAGGATCAACCGCGCCGCGGCGATGGTCCACAGCAGGTCGAGCAGATCAGGCTCTTCGGCACTTGCCAGCTTGGTATCCGGCTTGGCTCGGAAGTTCTGCACGATCACTTCCTGGATATGACCATGCGCGGCGTGCAGGTCGCGGATCGCCGCCAGCGCCTCCAGCCGTTCCGCCCGCGTCTCGCCGATGCCAATCAGGATGCCGGTGGTGAACGGCACGGCAAGCTCCCCCGCCAGGCGCAGGGTTTCCAGCCGCACGGCCGGCAGTTTGTCGGGCGAGCCGTAGTGGACGCCGCCCGGCGCGCATAGCCGCTCGCTGGTGGATTCCAGCATGATGCCCTGGCTCGCCGACACCTCCCGCAGGCCGGCGATCTCCTCCCGCGTCATCACACCCGGGTTCACGTGCGGCAGCAGCGAGGTTTCCTTCAGCACCAGCGCGCACATCGCACGCAGATAGCTGATGGTCGTTTCATGGCCGAGTTCCGCCAGTGCCTCCCGCGCCGCACGGTAGCGCAGCTCGGGCTTGTCGCCCAGCGTGAACAGCGCCTCGGTGCAGCCGGCCGCTTCCCCGGCGCGGGCAATCGCCAGCACTTCCTCCGCCGAGAGATAGGCGGCATGCCCGGCCCTGGGCCGCTCCGCAAACGTGCAATAGTGGCAGACGTCGCGGCACAGCCTGGTCAGCGGAATGAACACCTTGCGCGAGTAGGAGACGGTCCGTCCGAACGCGTCGTCGCGCTTCTGCGCGGCCTTTGCCATCAACGCGGGCAGAGGCGTGGTTTCCAGCCAGGTCAGATCGGTCATGGCAACTTCCGTGCTGCGTCCTCGGTGAAGCGCTACGGGACCAGCCAAAGCCGCCTTCACGGATCTGCCTTGGACCGTCCCATTGCCTCTTTGCGCCGCATCGTGTGCTATCGCCGCCCATAACGCAAACCAAGCCGGAGGAACGAATGCAGATCGGTTGCAGCGCCCCAACCAGCGGCGCCCTGATCGAGCCCGACAGCCTGCTTCGCATCGCGACGGAGGCTGAAAATCTCGGCTTCGACTATGTCACCGTCAGCGACCATGTGATGATCCCGACCAGCATCGCCTCGCGCTATCCGTATTCCGACTCCGGCGAGTTCCCCTCGGGCGCCGCGGCGCCCCGGCTGGAGCAACTGACCGCGGCGACGTTCATCGCGGCGGCGACGAAAAAGCTGCGGATCGTCACCTCGGTCATGGTGGTGCCGCACCGCCCGGCGGTGCTGACGGCGAAGATCCTGGCAACGCTGGATTATCTTTCCAAGGGCCGGCTGACGCTCGGCATCGGCGCCGGCTGGTGCGAGGAGGAGTTCATCGCCATCGGCGCGCCGCCGTTTGCTGAACGTGGCGCGGTGACGGACGAATTCATGGCCGTCTGCCGCGAGTTGTGGACTGCGGACGAACCGAAATTCGACGGCAAATACGTCCGGTTCAAGGACGTGCTGTTCCCGCCCAAGCCGCCGCAAGGCGCGATCCCGATCTGGGTTGGCGGCGAAAGCGGCCCTGCTCTGCGGCGCACCGCCCGCTATGGCGACGCCTGGTACCCCATCGGCACCAACCCGCAGTTCCCGATGGATACGCTGACCCGCTTCAAGGCCGGCGTGACGAAGCTGCGGGCCCTGACGGAAAAAGCCGCCCGTAATCCGGCCTCGGTCGGGCTGGCGTATCGCGTGTCGTCGCACCCCGAGGCGCAGCCGAAGGGAACCGTCGACGGCGAGCGGAAACTGTTCACCGGCGCCGCCGCCGATTACGCCGGCGACATCAAGGCGCTTCAGGACGTCGGCGTCACGGCCTTCGACTTCGGCCTGTTCGGCCCGGACCTGAACGCCACCATCGCCAACCTGCGCCGCTTCCGCGACGACGTCATGGCAAAGGTGCGCTGACCATGCAGCTTGGCATCACCGTGGGTATGTCGGGAGCCCATCCGAAACTCGACATGGACATGATCCTGGAGGCCGAGCGTCTCGGTTATTCCCAGGTCTGGACCGGCGAAGCCTACAGCACCGATGCGGTGTCGCCCGCCGCCTGGATCCTGGCGCGGACGACGAAGATCAAGGCCGGGACCGGCATCATGCAGATGCCCGCGCGCACCCCGGCCTGCGCCGCCATGACCGTGCTGTCGCTGCAAGCCTTGTCCGGCAACCGGTTCCTGTGCGGTATCGGTCCGTCCGGCCCGCAGGTCGTCGAGGGTTGGCACGGCGTGCCCTTCGGCAAGCCGATGCAGCGGACCCGGGAATACATCGCCATCATCAAGCAGATCCTGGCCCGCGAGAAGCCGCTGGAATTCCACGGCGAGCAGTATTCCATTCCCTACGACGGCCCGGGCGCCACCGGCCTCGGCCGGCCGTTGCGCAGCATCGCGCATGGCGATCCGAACGTGCTGTTCTACACCGCATCGATCACGCCGGCCGGGCTGCGCACGGCGGGAGAAGTGGCGGACGGCAACCTGCCGATCTTCTTCTCGCCCGATGCGCCTGATGTCGTGACGGCGCCGACGCTGGAAGGGCGCCGGAAGGTCGGCAAGACCATGGATGGTTTCGACACCGCGCCCTTCGTGCGCGCCAGCATGGGACCGGACGTGGCGGCCTGCCGGGACGCGATACGGCCGGAACTGGCGCTGTATATCGGCGGGATGGGGGCGCGGACGAAGAACTTCTACAACGACATGGTCTCGCAGATGGGCTTCGAGGGCGAAGCGAGGACGATCCAGGACCTGTATCTCGACGGCAAGAAGAACGACGCGGCCGCCGCGGTGCCGGATGCGTTGATCGACGCCATCTCGCTCTGCGGTCCGGCGGAGCGAATCAAGGATCGCCTGCAAGCGTGGAAGGCGGTTGCCAAGGCTGGGCATGTCGGCACGATGGTGCTGAAAGGCTCCGGCATCGATGTGCTGCGCGTGGTCGCCGAGGCGGTCCTGTAGCGGAACCTCCGCGCTTTCCCTGGCATCAGCAACGGAAACCTGTCCATGAACGAATCCCCCGTCGTCCGTCTGGAAAAGGACGGCGAAATCGGTGTCATCATCGTCAACTACCCGCCCGTCAACGCGCTCGGCTCGGGCGTGTCCGACGGCATCATCGACGCCCTGAACCGGGCCAACGCCGATCCGGCGATCAAGGCGATGGTGCTGATGGGCGAGGGCCGCAGCTTCATTGCCGGCGCCGACATCCGCGGCTTCGGCACCGGCCGCAAGCGGCCGCCACTCGGCCAGCGCACCTATGATGTGCTCGACGCCAGCCCCAAGCCCGTCGTCGCCGCCATCCACGGCTATGCCCTGGGCGGCGGCCTGGAAAATGCCTTGGCCTGCCATTACCGCATTGCCGTTCCCTCCGCGAAAGTCGGTCTTCCCGAGGTCCTGATCGGCATCCTGCCGGGCGGCGGCGGCACCCAGCGGCTGCCGCGCGTCGTCGGGGCGCAGGCCGCGCTGGAACTGATCACCTCCGGCCGCCATGTCCCGGCGCCGGAAGCGGCGGGGCTGGGCATCATTGATGAAGTCCTGCCGGCGAATGCCAACCTGCGCGCCGCCGCGGTTGCCTATGCCCGGAAGATCGCCGATATCCGCCCGCTGCCGCGGGTCCGCGACAGGAACGTCACGGCCGAGCCTGCTGTCTTCGACGCCGTGCGCAAGTCGATCGCGCGCAAGGCTCGCAACCAGAAGGCGCCCTATAGCTGCATCGCCGCCGTCGAGGCCGCCTGCACGCTGCCGTTCGACGAGGGCATCCGGCGTGAGTCCGAGCTGTTCGCCGAGCTGGAAAACGCGGACGAGGCAAAGGCCTTGCGCTATGCCTTCTTCGCCGAACGCGAAGTCGCCAAGCTGCCGGACCTGCCCCCCGACATCAAACCTTGCAACTTCGCGGCACCGGCCGTTGTCGGCGCCGGCACCATGGGTGGCGGCATCGCCATGGCCTTCGCCGACTTTGGCTACGACGTGAAGATTATGGACGCGGCGCAGGACGCGCTCGACCGCGGCATGGAGCGGATTCGCGCCAACTACGCCACCTCGGTGAAGCGCGGCAGCCTGGCGGAGGATGAGAGGCTGCGGCGCCTTGGCCGCATCCATCCGGTTGCCGGTTACGACGACATCAGCGACTGCGACGTCGTGATCGAGGCCGTGTTCGAGCGGATGGACGTGAAGAAGCCGGTTTTCGAAAAGCTCGACCAGGTCCTGAAGCCGGATGCGTTCCTGTTCTCCAACACCTCGGCCCTGGACATGGATGAACTGGCCGCGGTGACGAAGCGGCCGGAGCGCGTGGCCGGCACGCATTTCTTCTCGCCCGCCAACGTGATGAAGCTGCTGGAGGTCGTGCGCCCGTCGAAGGCGTCGCCCGAAACGCTGATGACGGCGATGGCCCTGGGCCGCCGCATCGGCAAGATCTCGGCCATGGCCGGCAACACGGATGGGTTCGTCGCCAATCGTTCGCGCGCTCCCTTCAACAGCGAAATGGTCATCCTGCTGGAGGAAGGTTGCCTGCCGGAGCAGGTGGACAAGGTGATGGTCGATTTCGGCTATCCCATGGGACCGTTCGCGGTGGGCGATCTCGCCGGCCTGGATGTCGGTGCGGAGGGACGCAAGCGGCGGGCGTTGGCCAACCCGAACTACCGCAAGCTGCCGATCGCCGACAAACTGGTCGAAATGGGCCGCTACGGGCAGAAGACCGGTGCCGGCTGGTACCGCTACGAGAAAGGCGACCGGACGCCGCACCCCGACCCGGAGGTTGCCGCGATCATCCGCTCGGTTGCGGCCGGGATGGGCGTGCCGCAACGAACCTTCACCGATACGGAAATCCTGCACCGGCTGCTGTTCTCCTCGGTGAACGAGGCCTGCCGGATTCTGGAGGAGGGCAAGGCCTACCGGGCCAGCGACATCGACGTGATGTGGCTGCACGGCTTCGGCTTCCCGCGTTATCGCGGCGGCCTGATGTACTGGGCAGACGGTATCGGCGTGAAGAGCGTGTACGCCCAGATCGCCGCCTGGCATCAGCAGTATGGCGATCGTTGGGCCCCATCCCGGCTGCTGCGGGAACTTGCGGAAACCGGCACGCCGTTCCGCGAAGCGAAGCCGGCGCCTTTCGCCTGACGGTCATCCGGTAGCGCGCCAGTCCCCGGCAACCGGACTGGCGCTTTGTGCGTGTCCGCCACGCAACGATTTTCGCTGGTTGCGGTGAGACACTGTGCAACACGGCGGGTCACGGGCATGGTAGAATTGTCGCCGGCGCCCACCCTGTGCGTGTCGATGCCGGCCACCCGGGCGGGGCAGCCCGCGGCGGGGCGGTGCGTGCCGGATTTTGAAGGATTTCTTGATGAGACGCGGACTTCTTGCCGCCGGCCTGTCGGCGAGCCTTGGGCTTTCCGGCATGGCCCATGCCGAGTCGTTCAGGTGTCCGCATACAGGGGACAATTTCGTCTTTGGCCAGGCAGCCAACTTCGACACCCTCGACCAGATGACCTCTTCGACGATCGCGACGCGCAACATCGCGATGAACATCTACGAGGCGCTGATGACCAGGGACGAGAACAACCACCCGATCCTGGAACTGGCGCGGGCGATGCAGGAAGCGCCCAATCATCTGACCTATACGTTCAGGCTGCGACAGGGGATTCATTTCCACAACGGCAAGCTTCTGACCTCGGCCGACGTGGTGGCATCCTTCGATCGCTACGCGAAGGTGGGCGAGCGCCGGAGCACGCTGGCCAATGTCGATCATTGGAGCGCGCCGGATGCCTCCACCTTCGTCATCCACATGAAGAAGGTCCAGCCGACTTTCATCGAGGCGCTGTCATCCTTCAGTGCCCCCATCGTCATCATCCCGGCAGAAGACCGGGACGTTCCTGCACAGCAATTGACTCATCCTGTTGGCACCGGGCCGTATCAGCTCGTCGAGTCCAGGCCGGGCCGTGTCGTGACGCTGAAGCGCTTCGATGGCTACCGGCCCAACACCAGTTTCCAGCAACGCACCGGCCTTGGCGGCTACAAGCAAGCCTGCCTGGATACGGTCACGTTCCGGATCATGCCCGAGCCGGAAGCACGCCTTGCCGGGCTGCGCTCGGGCGAGCTTCAGGGCGCCGAAAATCTTCCCAGCACGGCACTGCCGGATTTGCAGCATGACAAGGACGTCGCCGTACTGCCGCTGAAGCACTGGTGGATCCAGATCGCCAATCCCAATACCTCCACTCCGCCGACCGACAGGCTTCTGGTCCGCAAGGCGATCCAGGCCGCCCTGGACATGGACGAGGTCATGTCCGCGGCGGCTGACGGCAACTATCACCTGAACGTTGGCTTCCAGTATCCGAACCAGCGCGACTACTCGGACTCAGGGAAAGACACCTACAATCTCCATGATCCGGATCTGGCGAGGCAATACCTTGCGCAGGCCGGCTACCAGGGGGAGCCGGTCGTTCTGCTGACCAACAAGGACTATCCGTCGATGTACAACGCGGCGCTGATCGTGCAGCAGCAACTTCAGGCCGTCGGCATCAACGCTCAGATGAAGGTGGTTGATTGGCCGGCATCCGTGCAGATGATGCAGAACACGACCGAGGGGTGGAATCTTTACTTCACCGCCTGGGGTACCCAGCCCGCTCTGGGCGCCCTGGCCACCATGCAGCTCCTGGTGCAGCCGAACGCGACCTACAAGCCCCTCGACGGCAAGGACGACCGCGACGTGCTTGCCGCCTGGAATGACATGAACACCCTGCCGACACCCGAGGGGCGTCAGCAGGCTTATGCCCGGATGCAGAAGCTGGTGCTGGAACGGGTATATGCCATCCCGTTCGGATCCGTTACCGAATTCGAGGCCGTCCGCTCCAACGTCGGCGGCTTCGTCCCGTTCCGCATACCGCGCATGGCGAACGTATGGCTCAGTCACTGACGGACGACCGAAGCGGGGCGATATGCTGTCTGCGCCGGCCTGCTTCCGGCATTATTCGGGTCAACCGACCGATCGCTTGATCGTTTCCGTTGCTGGCAACAGGAGCGACGCGATGAAACAGCCACATACCGAACAATCGGTCGAGCACACTGAAACACAGCAGAATACGGGGAACCACAAGAAGCCGGGGGCTCCTGACGAACACGGTGCCGACCGCTTTGGCGGCACACGGACCGGAGCCGAGAATGTCGAAAAGCGACCGGATGCCGGTGACCGGAACCCGTGACACCGTCGCAGCCGATCGGCAGGTAGAGGTCGGGTGAGGGACGTCAATTCTCGTCCCTCACCGGATCTCGGTTCAGCCTCCTTCCGCCATTCTGTTGGCTTCGATCTTCTGCCGGGCCGCTTCCCGGCGCTCGTCAAACTTGGCCAGGCGACGGTGCGGATTGGGATGCATTTCGTTTTCCGCTTCGCCCGGGCGCTTCTGCGATCCTGCCCAGCCATGGGCGGCGATGTCGAAGACGATGCCCGACAGGTCGGTGTGCTTGACCTCGTAGCCGTCCGGGTTGTTCGGATCGCCCATGATCCAGGTTGCGCCGGCCGTGCGGGCCTGCTTCCCGGATGCGATCACGTCATCGACCCAGAAGCCGATATGATGCAGCCCGACGAAATCCGCGCCGGTCCCCTGCGACGCTTCATCGGACTTGAAATGCAGGATCGCCAGGTTGACCACGCCATCGGTCAGGAACACGCCCTCGGCCAGCGGTCCGTCCAGTTCGGTCACTTCCTCAAGCCCCAGCGACTGCTTGTAGAATTCCGCCGTCTCCCACGGATCAGCGACGCTGAGCGCAACGTGACGCAGGTATCCCTTGCTCTTCGCGGCCATGGCCTTCGCTCCCTCGGTTGTTGTAACCGGGGAGTGTGACTCCGGCCCGCGCAAATCGGCAAGTTACCGCCGTTGGAATCTATGCCTGCTTGCGCTCGATCAGGCTGCGCCTGATCTTCCGTCCGCGCTCCACCCTGTCCTCGATGTAGGCCGCATCGCCCCAACGGACGGCGCGCGCCATGGCCTGCGCGTCTTCCATGAAGCGCTGCAGCATCTCCAGCAGCGCCTCGCGGTTGTTGAGGAAAATATCCCGCCACATCACCGGATCTGACGCCGCGATACGGGTGAAGTCGCGAAAGCCGGAGGCGGCGTAGTTGATCACCTCCTGGCGGGTTTCGTCAGCCAGGTCGTCCGCCGTGCCGCAGATGGTGAAGGCGATCAGGTGCGGCAGATGCGAAACGATTGCCAGCACGCGGTCGTGGTGGGCTGGTTCAAGCCGTTCGGTCTGGGCGCCGCACCGCTGCCATAGTGCCTCGATCTTCCGCACCGCCTCCTCATCCGTGCCAGGAATCGGCGTCAGCAACGTCCAGCGTCCCTGGAACAATTCGACGAACCCCGAATCCGGGCCCGAATATTCGGTGCCGGCGATGGGATGCGCGGGCACGAAATGCACCCCGGCGGGGACCAAAGGTCCGACATCCCGGATCACCGACTGCTTGGTTGATCCGACATCCGTCAGCACCGTCCCCGGCGCCAGATGCGGTCCGATCCGGGCCGCGAGATCAGCAAACGCCCCCACGGGCGCGCACAGCATCACGCAATCGGCCCCCTCCACCGCCATGGCCGGGTCTATCTCCACCCGGTCGGCGATGCCGAGTTCCATCACCCGGTCGAGGGACTTCTGCGTGCGCGCATTGACCACGATCTCCGCCGCGATATCCCCCCGTTGCTTGGCAATGCGTGCAACGGAAGACCCGATCAACCCGATACCGAGCAGGGCGAGGCGCTTGAAGACAGGGTCAGCCACGGGATTGCCGCATGAAATCGGTGAACGCCTCGATAACCAGGTCAACCTCCTCGGTCGTGCCGACGGTGACACGCAGGCACTGCGGCAGTCCGTATCCGCCAACCTTCCGCACGATGATGCCGCGCGACCGCAGGAAGGCATCCGCGGCATTGGCGGCCTCGGTTGTTTCCAGATCGGCCAGCACGAAGTTCCCCTCGCTCGGCCAGACCTTGATGCCGGCGGCTTCGAGGCCGGCTGCCAGCCGCGGCCGCTGCACGGCATTGTGTTCCCGCCCTGCCTCGACCCAGCCCGGTTCGGCGAGGGCGGCGATCGCGGCGGCCTGGGCGGGAACGGACACATTGAACGGGCTGCGCACCCGATCGAGCACATCGACCACCGCCGGCGGCGCATAGCACCAGCCGACACGCATGCCCCCCAGGCCGAAAATCTTCGAGAAGGTCCGCGTCATGACGGTATTGTCCGTCGCGTCCACCAGCTTCACGCCGGCGTCGTAATCGGAGCGCGTCACGTACTCGGCATAGGCGGCATCCAGCACCAGCAGCACGTCCGGCGGCAGCGCGGCGCGGAACCGGGCGACATCCTCGGCGGGCAGCATCGACCCGGTCGGGTTGTTCGGGTTGGCCAGGAACACCAGCCGCGTCGAGGCCGAAACCGCGGCGAGCATGGCATCCAGGTCTGCCGTCAGGTTCCGCTCCGGCACCTTGATCACGCGGCTGCCGGCGTAGGTTCCGGCGATATCGTAGATCGAGAACCCGTGCTCCGACATGATGACGTCCCGGCCAGGGCCGCCGTAGGACAGGCAGAGCTGGTAGATCAGGTCATCCGATCCGGCGCCGCAGACGATCCGCGCCGGATCCAGGCCCCAGCGCGTGCCAAGCGCCGTCCGCAGTGCGCCGGCACCGCCGTCCGGATAGCGGAAGACATCGGATACGACGGCAGCGATCGCCGCCCGGGCAGACGGCGGAACGCCGAACGCGCCCTCGTTCGAGGACAGCTTCACCGTCCGGTTGACGCCGGGAATTTCCGACACGCCAGCCACATACGGATGGATCGTCAGGATCTCGGGGCGGGGTGACGGCGTGGTCATCCGGCCGCTCCGCCGAGCGGCGAGGCATAGCTTCCGGCCACGATCGGCCTGCGGAGCACCGATCCCAGGCGGCCCAGCCGGGGATCGTTGTCGGTCAGGTACCCCTCGACCTCGATCAGCACGTTGGAGACGGACGCCCCATGCTGGCGCAGCACCACCATTATCTCCGGCTTCAGATCCGCCGCCAGCAGTTCGCCGGACAGGCGGGTCCGGCTGATGTCGCTGTCGCATTCCAGGCCGAGGAACGACCGGTCGTTGCCGCTGGCGTCCGGCGGCGTGGAGGCCACGACGAGCGCCTGGGCCATGGGCGCGCCGTCCGGTCTTCTGTTCCAGAACGGCAGGCGGGCGATGATGTGCAGGCGCGGCTCCCGATGCAGCAGCGATACCCACCAGGTATCCCGATCCGACGGGAACGGCAGCACCGCGACGGATGCAACGCCCTGGCTGACATCCGCCAGGGCCTGGGCAGCGGTGCCATAGGCGCGAAGCGGCGTCAGGCTGCCGAAGTGCTCGCGTGCCAGTTGGGTCAGAGTGGCGCCATGGTCGGGATCGCAGACAGCCAGCGAGAGGCCGCCCTGCATGGAGGTCGTGCCTGCCAGCAACTCGCGCCAGATGCGAACCAGGGACGCCGGCGGCAGGGCGCCCCGATGGCGCTGCAACAGCCGCCGGATGATCGATGCTTCGCGCCCGGGCCGGAACGCCGCCGGCTTGCCGGATCGCGCCACATGTTCGACGACCTCGGCTCGCCGCATCAGCAGGTCGTGGATCTGATTGTCGATCCGGTCGAGCTCCGCCCGCAGCACAGCCAGGCCGCCGCTGCGCCAGTCGTCCTGGGAGGGCCGCTCGTCCTGGCCTGGCGCGGCCGGAGCGGCAGCAGAGGTCGAGTCAGCGATGGGTGAAACGGAGTTGGACATCATTCTTGCCATTGAAGGGCCGCAGACTTAGCGGATGCGCATCGGTCTGCAAACCCATTCGCTATGTTGTGGCGAATTCATGAAACCGGCAGTACGCCCGGCGCCCGGGCCTGACCAGATCGTCGGAAGCTCGAATCACTGGATGATTGTCGGCAGCACGGTTGCGAGCAAGGCCCACAGGTCCTATTCAGGCGCCGCGATGGATCAATCTGTCACACGCATGCACGTTCCTCATTCCCACGTCACATTTGACGATGGGATCGTCCTGGAGTGCGGGACCACCCTGCAACGCCTGACGGTGGCCTATCGTACCTACGGCACCCTGAACGCCGATCGCTCGAATGCGATCCTCGTCTGCCATGCGCTGACCGGGGATCAATATGTCGCGGAGCGGCATCCCGTGACCGGGAAGCCCGGCTGGTGGGAGGCTGTCGTCGGACCCGGGCGCCCGATCGACACCGACCGGTTTTTCGTCATTTGCCAGAACGTCCTGGGCGGCTGCATGGGCAGCACCGGCCCCCTGAGCTATCGCGAGAACCCCGACGGCACCCAGACCGACGAGCCATGGGGCACCGATTTCCCGCCGGTCACCATCCGGGACATGGTGCGCGCGCAGAAGCGGCTGGTTGATCATCTGGGGATCAAGCGGCTGTTCGCGGTCCTCGGCGGCTCCATGGGGGGGATGCAGGCCCTGCAATGGGCCGCGCTGTATCCGGACCAGGTCTTCGCCGCCCTGCCGATCGCCACCGCGTCCTATCATTCGGCGCAGAATATCGCCTTCCATGAGGTCGGGCGGCAGGCGATCTTCGCCGATCCGGACTGGCGCAACGGCCGGTACTGGGAGAGCGGGCTGATTCCGGCCCGCGGCCTCGCCGTCGCGCGCATGTGCGCTCACATCACCTATCTGTCGGAAGAAGCGCTGACGCGGAAATTCGGCCGGCGGCTGCAGAACGCGCCCAAGGACAGCACCGAGGCGATCAATCTGTTCGGCGACATGTTCGAGGTCGAGAGCTATCTCCGCCACCAGGGCAGCGCCTTCGTCCAGCGGTTTGACGCGAATTCCTACCTGACCATCACCCGGGCCATGGACTACTTCGACCTCGCCGCCGACTTCGGCGGGGATCTGGCGATGGCGTTCAAGGGGGCGAGGACACGCTTCCTGCTGGCGTCCTTCACCTCCGACTGGCTGTTCCCGACGTCGCAGAGCCGCGCCATCGCCCGCGCGTTGAACCGGGCCGGCGCGAACGTGTCGTTCGTCGAGTTCCCGACCGACAAGGGGCACGACGCCTTCCTGCTGGATGAGCCCGACTTCCACCGTGCGCTGGCTGGCTTCCTGCGCGGCTGCGCCATTCATGCGGGGCTGCAGCGCCTATGAGCGGGCACGACCACGTTCGCTTCCTGACCAAGAACATGCGGGTCGACCTGGCACTGATCGCCGGCATGATCGCGCCGGGATCCCGCGTGCTGGACATCGGCTGCGGCGACGGATCGCTGATCGACCACCTGTTCCAGACCAAGGCCTGCGATGCCCGCGGGATCGAGATCGACATGGCGGAGGTAACGCAGGCGGTTGCTTACGGCCTGCCGGTCATGCACGGCGACGCCGACGTCGACCTGGCGCATTATCCCGATAATGCGTTCGACTATGTGGTGTTGTCGCGTGCGTTGCAGGCCGTTGAACGGCCCCGCGAAGTCCTCGCGCAAATGCTGCGGATCGGCACCCGCGCCGTCGTCAGCTTTCCCAATTTCGGCCACTGGCTGGTGCGCTGGCAGCTTCTGGCTACCGGCCGGATGCCGATGACCGCCACCTGGGACCGTCCATGGCACGAGACGCCCAACATCCATCCGTGCACGATCCGGGACTTCTTCATACTATGCGAGGAAGAAGGCTACGTCGTGGAGCAGTGGCTGGCGGCCGATGACGGCGGCCGGCGCACGCCGTGGCGGCGCTTCCTGAACCTCGCGAACATTTTTGGGGAGCAGGGCGTATTCCTGTTGCGTCGTCGGTAGGACTGCACTGATGCGGCCAATCGGCTTGCAGCGGACGAGGGCGCGTTCAAGGCGCCTTGATCTGCGCCACCGAGCACGACTCCGCTCCGCTGTTGTCATCTCGCTGCTGGTGCATGGCACTGTCCTGGTGTTCCTGCTGGTTACGATCCGGCAGGAGGAGCGACCCGAGTTACTGCCGCCGCCAGCGCCGGTAACGATGGTGTTTGAAACCGGCCGCCGCGCGGGACCCACCCTGCCGAACCCCTCGGAGCAAGCGAGGCCTGCGACGCCGTCACCACCGGTGACGGAGCCACCGATCCCGACGCCGCCTCCGCAACCGGCCATGCCGGCGCCACCCATGCCGGAGACGCCGCCACCTCCACCGGCGGAGCAACAGGCTGTGCCGGAGGTGCCGAAACCGCCGCCGCCACCCGCTCCGGCGCCTGCGGCCGAAGCGCCGCCGTTGCCGGTTCCACCGCCGGTCCCGCCCGTGGAAGCACTGCCGAAGCCGGTTGAGCCGGCTCCGGCGCGGAAGCCGCCGCCGGCTCAGGCCAGGCCGCTCCCGAAGCCGCCGCCCATTTCGCCGCCGCTCAGGCGGTCTGCGCCACCCAGGCCGTCGGATTTTCCCGCTCCGACGAATTTCAGCCTTGGCAGGCCGTTCACGACGCCTCGGGTTCAGGCGCGCACGCATTACGCCCACCGGCCGCTGGGAGCCGTCGACATGTCACTCGGGCCGGCGAAGAAAGGGGAAGCCAACGACACGCCATTTGCCGACATCGACACCGACCAGGGCGGCCCCGACTGGCGCAACGCCCTGAGCCAATGGGTTTCCCAACACGCCTATTATCCCGAGCAAGCCCGCGTCAATGGAGAGGAGGGCGACGCAAAAGTCCACGTCGTCGCGCAGCATAACGGCCACGTGACATCGGTTGAACTGATTGGGAAGTCAGGGTCGATGTGGCTGGACCTCGCCCTGCAGGCGCTGTTCCGTGATGCTCATATTCCGCCCCTGCCCGGCGGCGGCAATGAGCCTATCGAGTTCAACTTCACCATGCATTATATTTTAAGGCGCGCTCCTTAAGCGGCTTCGGCGAGCACAAGGCGCCGGCGCGTCACGGCTTCGACCGGCATCGCGGCATAGACATCCTTGACCGCCTCGGTGAGCGTGACCCCGGCGAAACCAGGGATCAGCTTGCGCCCGGCGCGCTCGAGCAAGGGGCCGCTGCGCAGCAGGATACGCAGCGTTGACGGCGGCATCCACAGGCAGGCGTCGCGGCGTTCGACCCGGAACAAGGCGTTCGCCAGCAGCCGGTTCAGCTGGCCGGAGGAATATGGCAAGCCATGGCCGAACGGTGTACTGTCCCGGTATGCCCACACGCCGCTGCGGTTGGGCACGACGATCAGCAGCCGGCCGTCGTCCTTCAGCACCCGCCAGGCCTCGCGCAGCAGCCGCCGCGCATTTTCCGCCAGTTCCAGCCCATGAACCAGCAGGATGCGGTCGAACGTCAGATCGGCGAAAGGCAGGCAATCCTCTTCCGCCGTGCATGACAAGCTTGGCATCCCGGCCGGCCAGCGCGCGGCCCCCATTTGCACCGGCGTCAAAGCGATGCATCGTATCGCCTGGTCGCGCCACAGTCTGAGGTAAGGCATGGAGTAACCGAGGCCGAGAACTGACTCCTGGTGGAGGGACGGCCACATCATGGCCAGCCGCTCGCGCACGAGGCGAGCGGTCACCGCGCCCTGCGCCGAGCCATAGAATTCGTTGGCGAATTGTGCATCCGCTGTCATGGCGGCAGCGTATAACACACTGTGCGGCTTTCGATCGAATGAACGAGTGATAGGAGGGAGGTCATGACAGTCACGGCAACGCCGGTCCCGATCCTGACGGATAATTACGCCTGGCTGCTGCGCGAGACCGGCGCCGGCGCGACCGCGATTGTCGATCCCGCCGACGCCGAACCGGTGATCCGGGCGATCGAGAAGGCCGGCGGACGGCTGGACCTGATCCTGCTGACCCACCACCACGCGGATCATACCGCAGGCACCGACGCGGTCAGAGCGCGTTTCAAGTGTCCGGTTGTCGGCGCCGTGGCCGACAGGCATCGGCTGCCGAAACTGGATGAAGCCGTGCGGGAGGGCGATGCGGTCCACCTTGGCAATGCCACGGGACGGGTGATCGAGACGCCCGGCCACACGCGCGGGCAGATCAACTTCTTCTTTCCGGATGGCGATATCCTGCTGTCAGGCGACACGTTGTTCAGCCTCGGCTGCGGCCGTCTGATCGAAGGCACGGCGGAGGAAATGTTCAGCAGCCTGCGGAAGCTGGCGGCTTTGCCGGGGGATACGCAGGTCTGCTGCGGCCACGAATATACCGAAAGCAACGCACGCTTTGCCCTGGCGGTGGATCCGGACAACAAGGCGCTGCATGCGTTCGTCGCCAAGGTTGAACAGCTTCGCGCCGGTGGGCAGCCGAGCGTCCCGTCGCGGCTTGCGGACGAACTGAAGGCCAATCCCTTCCTGCTTGCGCAGGATGCGGCAAGCTTCGGGACGCTGCGGGCAAAGAAGGACAGGTTCTAGGGGAGGGGCCGCGCCGTGAAGCTGTACTATTCGCCAACCAGTCCGTATGTCAGGAAGGTCGTTGCCTGTGCGATCATTCGCGGACTGGACGGCCGGATTGAAAGACATATCACCAACCCGCATGAATCGCCGGAAGATCTCGTGGCGGACAATCCGCTCTCGAAAGTGCCGTGCCTGATCACGGATGACGGGTTGCCGCTGTTCGGCAGCCAGTTGATCTGTGAATACCTGGACAGTCTCGGTGATGCACTGCCGCTGTTCCCGGAGCGTGGCGCGCCGCGCTGGCGCGCGTTGAAGTTCCAGTCCCTGGGGGATGGCATACTGGACGCCGCGGTTCCTTGTCGCGGTGAACGCGGCAAGCCCAGGGAAGCGGCCCGCGACGCGCAGATTGCGCGGTTCATGAGTGTGATCAGCCGGACCGTTGATGCGCTGGAGGCAGACCCGCCGCAGAAGCACGTGGACATCGGTTCCGTTACTGTGGCGTGTGCTCTTGGCTATATCGATTTTCGCTTCGCTTCCGACCCCTGGCGACCTGGGCATCCCAAACTGACCGCATGGTATGAGCCGTTCGCACAAACCAAAGGCTTGGCGGAAACCGCGCCACATTGAGGCGTGTCGATTCCCGTCCCGTTGTCGGAGCACTGTTCACAAAGTTGGCCAGCCGACACGGCGGTGGCGGAAAATGGAGTCGGTCCTTGCCTTCTCGTCATGGCCGTACGTTTCCCGGCCATGACGAGTGGGAAATGACCTCGCCTCACGCGCCCATTGCGCCTGCGAGTGCGCAATTCCAGCGTCTGTTTGACTGGATCCCTCTTTCAGAGATAGTCGGTGACCCGAGCGCCAACGGCGACGGGCGTGCGGCACAATCCTCCAAAATGTAACCACAGAGGAAAGCGGAGCACCGCAGCGGGCCACAGAGAAAAAACCATGGCGCTGCGCGCGGCGTGCGTCACGACCAGCGCTGCCGGGCCATGCGGCGCCAGGCATCCAAGGGTCTGTCAGGAAATCATCGTGGCATTGGGTGTGAGGCACCGTCCTCTCCCCGTCACGGTCCGCGAAGGCGGACCATCCACGCCTTGCGGTGCCGATCGCAACAAAGGCGTGGATGGCGGCCCTGCGCTCCATTGGCGTTAAAATAGCGTGGCGGCGGCACGATGCTTGCCATTCCGTCATGGCCCGGCTTGTCCGGGCCACCTATTCCAGCACTGTGCCGCGACAGGTGGCCCGGACAAGCCGGGCCATGACGAGGAGGCAACACCCAGCCCTATTTTAACGCCAATGGGGCCTGCGCCCGCCATGACGCGGAGGGGCCGGTGCCTTGCAGCCAATGCCGCGAGGCTCTTGTTGGATTTCGGGGTGGTGAGACGCTTCACCGCCCATCCGGAACCCGGCAGGACCCTTCAAAACCACAACCGAGCGCCCTGGCAACAATCGGCGCGCGGCCGACAGTACGTTCGGAGGTCCAGTTCACCACCGGCCCATCTGCGTTCATCTGCGTTCATCTGCGGTTCCTGAATCAGCGTGGCGGCGGGAGGGATGTTCCAACGCGTGCGTGCTGCGCCAAAGCAGAAATGGAACCGCAGATGAACGCAGATGAACGCAAATGCAGCAGGGTTGTTGCCGCAGCGGGGGCGCACGTCATCCGACAGGGCCGTGTCGTGGACCTTTTCAACACGGTTCTGGTTGGATTTCGGGGCCGTGGAACGCCTCACCCGACCACCCCGGAACCCGACAAGAGCCTGCCGCGATTATTCGCGGGCGAGCCTTCAAGTGTCCGGATCGGCGAAACTGCCTGCCCCGACAGTGCCATCCGCACCAGACCGCGCAATGTCCCCCTGATCCCCTGTGGCCCTCCGTCACCCTCGGCTTCTTCTCTGTGCGAACAGAAATACGCCATCATCCACGCTGTCCCCCGCCAGGGGCGCACCATCCAGGCTCGCGGCCATGCCGGAACAAGAGCGCCACCAGTCACTCATCCACGAATACCGTGCGGTACGGGTTTCCAGCCGCACAGCAGGCGCTCCACAAGTCAAGGCTCGTTCAATCGTAACAGATGCAGCCCCTCACTCAGGTGCTCCAAGCGGATATCGGGGTCTATCGGCTGGTTGACGATGACCGGATCATCCGGTCGGTTCTTCCTCCCGCCTTGCTCACCAGATCCGGGATGGCTGCCGCCTCCGGCAAATTGCGCCAGAAGCGCTTCGGCATGTGGCCCTGCATCAAGCTCGGGTTGGACCGGGCCGGGTTGAAGGTGGCGCGATAATAGCGCTTCCACCAGTCTTCCACGGCATCCGGCGGCGGCGCGTCCCGCCGGCTCAGGCCCGGGCCAAAGGTCGCACTTCGCCTGTTCCAGTGCAGCGTCAGGTCCGGGGTCAGGATCGAGAACCGCAGGCTGGCGAAGCGATTGATGAAGAAGAGACTCGTGCCGCGGAGGCTGCGATGTTGTGGTTCATACCACGCGACGCAGCAGGAACCGTCGTTATCGTCCACGACGCGAAACCGCAGGAACGCCGTCATCCGGTGCTGGTCGCGCCTGACCGCTGCCGCCATCTGCCGCAACCGGTGCACCAATGGATCCACCGCCTGATCCATCAGCGTCCGCTCACCGTGGGTCAGGCGCCACAAAAGCTGGTAGAGCAGGGGCCACCGCGCATCGTCACGATGACAGGCCACCTTCTCGGCAAGCAGAACGAAACTGCATGGAACGAAGGTGGTCTTTTCTTCACCGGAAGGGGCATCAGGAAACAACGTCCCGCCGATCGCGTTGGTGAAGACGACGTCGGCGGGCTCGATCCGCGCTGCCAGAAGCCGTCTTGCCGCAAGCCTGAATGCGTCAAGATCATCCGGCTGTGGGATGCGGATGCTGTAGATCATCCGAACAGGTCCAGTTGCTGCGCCGGGGGCGCAAGCAAACGCCGCAGCCCGGAGCGATCGAGCAAAGGCCCGGGATGATAATCTGCCGTCACAACAAATGGCCGCATCTTTCGAAATGAATTGCCCAGCCGCCGCAGATCATCCAGCCGCAGCCGGCAATGCCGGCGCGCCGACAGCAGCCGATCGGCCGAGCGGACGCCGAGGCCGGGAATGCGCAACAGCACGTCCCTGTCGGCCGTATTCACGTCGATCGGGAAGCGATCCCGGTTCCTCAGGGCCCAGGCGAGCTTGGGATCGATATCCGGGTCCAGCATGCCGTTCGCGGTCCCGGCCATGACCTCGGTTGCGGTGAAACCGTAGTATCGAAGGAGCCAGTCGGCCTGGTAGAGCCGGTTTTCCCGTAGCAGCGGAGCTGGTTGAGCCGGCAACAGGTTACTGGCCTGGGGAACCGGGCTGAAGGCAGAATAGTAGATACGTTTGAGGCTGTATGTATCATACAGGTCGGAAGCCGTTGCCAGCACAACCGAATCGCTGCTGGCATCCGCTCCGACAATAAGCTGCGTGCTTTGCCCGGCAGGCGCAAACCGTGAAGCACGCCGATCGGCTTGGGCTTCGGCGATGTGTGCACCTACATAGCGCATCGTGTCCCGGATGGAATCGGCCCGCTTTTCCGGGGCGAATTTCTGCAGCGATTCCGGCGTCGGCATCTCGATGTTGATCGACAGCCGATCGGCATACAGCCCGGCCTCCCGAACAAGATCGCTGCTTGCCTCCGGTATCGTCTTGAGATGGATGTAGCCGTGGAACGCATGGTCAACGCGTAATGTCCGGGCGACCCGGACCAGGCATTCCATCGTGTAGTCGGGCGAGCGGATGATGCCGGAGGAGAGAAACAACCCTTCGATGTAGTTCCGTTTGTAAAATTCCAGGGTCAGATCGACGACTTCCTGCACGGTGAAGCGGGCACGGCGCACGTTCGACGTGCGACGGTTGATGCAATAGGCGCATTGGAAAATGCGGTTCCTCGCTGTTTCAGGTGGGTAGGGCGAGTTCGAGCTTACCCGCGATGAGGTAGATCATCGCCTTCAGGTTGCGGGAGGAGCGGTAGCCCCGGGCCTTGGCTTTGGCCGCCTGGACGAGGCTGT
>NZ_NHRY01000275.1 GCF_002937115.1 Rhodopila globiformis
GCGGCTTCTCTGGGCAGGTGTCCGCACCACGCCCATGCCCTACCGGTTGCTCAAGCTGGCCGATGTTTATGTTTGATAAGGATAACGATCATCCGGAAAAATTGGCTGAGGAAGGTGCGTAAGCAGGAATGTCAAACTGCTGCTGCCTCCCCGGCAGAGCCGGGGGAACTCCCGGTTACGTTAGATTAGAAACCGTCTGTCGGCCATCTGTGGCAGAATAAATATGTCAAAATTAGACTATAGGTTTCTTCGTATCATGCCGGGATGCAAGGTGCAATCTTGCCCGCAGCCTTCGTATTCCGTTGAAACGTTTGCTACGGATCAACAGCCGGAATACACAATGAAGCCGCAATGGAACTTGCCTTTAAATGCCGGAAAGTGTCGCGGGTGACGACCAGGCCAAAAAAATTCAGTAATGATCGCCGGAACGGCGAATGCACTTCGGCCACTGCTTACGCTGCCGGTGACCCTGCTGGCCGCGGCTCTGCTGGCGGATCGCGCATTGTGGGATTCTCTGCCGCCATGCGCCATCGCGTGGCCGCCGCGTCCGTTGCGAGCTGGCTTGCCGCAGCGTTGCTGGCATCCTGCCCGATTCGGCTGCCGGCGGAAACCGGGATCGGGGTCCGGCCAGCGTGGCCGGCCCACGATTGCCGCGTCAGCGGACCGGGCCGGCTGGCTTCCACGCCGGCACAGGCCAGGCCGCGGCCGTCGGTCACCCGGCGGCGCTTCCGCGGAAGGATGACGGGTGTTCCGGGTCAGCCGGACGGGCGCGGGGGCATCCGCATCAGCGAAAATCCCCCCTTATGCCGGATCGGCTCCCGGCCCCGGGGCGCTGAACGGGACAGAGTCGCATTGGCGTTACTAAGGAGACGGCCAATGGCGTGCTACGCACCTGGAGCGAACCGCGCGTGTGTTGGGACAGTGCG
The DNA here is from genome assembly GCF_002937115.1 of Rhodopila globiformis. Taxonomy (GTDB): domain Bacteria; phylum Pseudomonadota; class Alphaproteobacteria; order Acetobacterales; family Acetobacteraceae; genus Rhodopila; species Rhodopila globiformis. The sequence continues at coordinate 927 of NZ_NHRY01000275.1, forward strand.
ACGGCGCGTTTTCACCGTCATGCCGGGCGCAGGGCCGCCACTATTTTAGTGCACATGGGACAGGGTCCCGCGCCGGCGCGGATTAGCGGACCGGCGTTCCATCGACAGGTTCCACCTGGACCTGGCCCGGAGATGGACCGCGGCGGGCGCCAGCGTCGATGATCGGGGCCGCCCGACGGGCTTGAATGGCGGCCAGCCGGTCAGCCATCCGGCGGCCTGCCGCCGCCATGGACATGTTCGTCCGCAGCTCGGCCCGCGCCCGCGCGCCCAGTTCGGCCGCGAAGTCCTGGTTCTCCCAGACCTGCCGCATCAGCCGGGCCGCATGGGCTTCCGAAGGATTGGCCCAGCGTGTCCCGCCTTCATAGGGGGGAACCGGCCGGCTGTTCTCGACCAGGGTGTAGTCGACCAGCAGGCTGTTCCGGTCGTCCATGAAATCGAGATTGCCGGAATAGCGCGTGCCGATCACCGGCTTGCCCAGCAGCATCGCCTCGGCCATGGTCAGGCCCAGGCCTTCGCTGCGGTGCAGCGAGACGTAGGCGTTGCAGGCATCCATCAGTGCGATGGTCTCGTCCGTGCTCAAGACGCGATCAATCACCATGATCCGGCCGCCGGAGTCCGCCACCGCCGCCCGCAGCCCCGCGATCAGGGCCGGATGCTTCTCGCCGAAGGACGTCTTCAGGACCAGCATGACTGGCTCGTCCGCGGTGAAGGCCTGGCGGAAGGCGCGGATCAGTCCCAACGGATTCTTCCGCTCCATGATGCTCATCATGTGGAAGGTGAACAGGAACGTGAACCGGCCCGGCGGGATGCCGAACTGCTCCGGGTTGCGCCGGGTGAAGGAGGGTAGCTCCAGGCCGGGCATCAGCTCGAAGACCGGGACCTTGAAGCGGGACCGCAGGGCATCGCCGACGAAGCGCGTGGCCACCCAGACCTCATCAACGTCGGCGACCGCGTCGGCCCAACCCGCAGGGACGGAATCGAGCTCCCAGTACCAATAGCCAATCCGATACGTGCGCCGGCGGCGCGGCTGCAGTCCCGCACGGACATAGGCCTGTCCGAAGAAGGGCTCCGGCTGGAGGTGCAGCAGCGTCGTATCGTGCAGTTCGAGCCCGGCATACGCGGCGTGGCGCGGTAGATCGTGCGCGGCGTCCACCGGCACGTCGCGCAACGATACCTCGTATCCCACCGCGCGCAGGCCTTGCACCGCTGACAGGGTGGAGGTCCGCAGGCCCGACGGATAGCAGAAATGGCCGATGACAGTCAGGCCCGGCACCGCCAGCGCCTCGGCCAGCGCCGCCACCGGCTGCGCCGCCAGCCAAACCCGTTCGGTCCCGGTCAGGTTCGCGTCGGGCCCGGCCAGCCAGTCCAGCAGCGCGCGTGCGGCGGTGACGCTGGCAAAGGGCCGGGGATGGTGCTGCTGCCAATGAATGCGGCTGTTCCAGCCAAGCCGGATCTCCTCGGCTGAGGTGAGCGTCTCGGGCCAGCGCGCCGGGTCGGTCCAGTCGCCGTCGCAGCGATATGTGGCGCGGAACCAGGCCGCCATGCGGTCGCGGCCGAAGACCGTCAGCCCGTCCGGGAACAGCGCCTGCCAGCCCGAATTGAACCGGTAGCTGAGGAGCAATTCGCGCGCCGGGTCCTCGGCGCATTCGAGTGCCAGCCACCAGATTTCTTCCAGCCGCAGCGGCGCGCCGTCATGGCGCAGCAGGAAGCTCAACAGGCTGGCGCGGCCAGGCGGCAGGAAGGCCAGAGCCATCTCGTCCGTCAGCCGGGCCTGGGTGAGCACGGTCTGCCGGGCACGGGCCGAAATCCCGGCCCCCAGTGCCTGTCGGACCAGGCCGACAGCCGCTTCCGGCAAGGCGAGCAGGCGCCCGCCTTGCCCGGCGATCCAGCGGGCGAAGGCGCCGTCCGCGCCGGCCGACAGCGCGTCCGGGAAGCGGCGGCGCAGGTCTGGCCTGCGCCGCAACAGATTCAGGCACCACCGCGCGGCGGACCACTGATCGCTGATGACCTCGGGCCGCAGCGGGGGCCAGAACAGTGCTGTGACCGGCAGGCTGACCGCCTCGGCGACATCCGTATCGTTGCAGAGGTCAAGTGGCACCGGGTTCACAATGCCGGCGCACAGGTGCCGCAGGCTCTGCTCCAGGCTCGTGGCGTTGTCGGGTTCGCCTGCCACCCGCAGCCGCGGGATATTGCTGCTGGCGTCCAGCGCAGGATGAAAGAACGGGTCGGACCGGTAGCCGAAACGGCGGAGGTCGAGCGCGGTTCGGATCAGATCCTCCGGCGGGTTTCGATGGCCGCGGCTGGCGCCCTCATGGTGGACAAGGCGGGCGAAGGGCGTATAAGCGATGCGCCAGCCGAGGGCCCTCGCCGCGAGGCAGAACGCCACGTCGCTGTTCGCCATGACATACGTCTCGTCGAATCCGCCGACCTGGTCGAAGACCTCGCGCCGGATCATCTGACAGGCGCCCATGATCGCCGAAAGGGTCCGTGGAACCGTGGGGGAGCCGAAGGGGCCCCACGCCGCTTCGGGAGCCAGGCGGAACAGCAGGCCGCAGAGGTGCATGCCGACGGTGACGCCGGCATGCTGCAGGCGCCCATCCGGATACACGAGCATGGTGCCGACGACTCCGACGCCCGGCCGCAACGCATAGCGCACCAGTTCCTCGAGCCAGTCGGGCCGGGTCACCGCAATATCGTTGTTTAGAAACAATAATAATCTGCCGCCTGCTGCATGGGCCCCGGCGTTACAGGCGGCTGAGTAGTTGAATGGTGCGTGAAACGGCACGACCCGGATCGTTCCGGCGGCTTCGTGGTGCGCATAGAGCGCATGTGTCGCCGGGTCGGTGGAGCCACTGTCGACGATGATGATTTCGATGCTGCGATAGTCCGTGCCCTCAAGAATGCCTCTCAGGCACTGCTTCAGCAGTTCCGGCTGGTCCCGGTTCGGAATGATGATCGAAACGAGCGGCGGCTCGGCGATCGGCCAGGTCGCGCGCTGGGTTCCGTCCGGCTGGGTGGTCACGCTTGCGGAAATGCCCCGGCGCCGCCAATGCGCGGCGACTGCGCCCCGCTGCTCGGCGGCCTCCGGCTGATCCGGCAACGGCCGATCGGCGGCGGCTTCGATGGGACGATGGCAGAGGATACGCGGCAGGTGGACGACCCGAGCTGAGTCGTCTTCAACAAGGCGGAGATGCAGGTCCCACTCCGTTCCGGCCCCCAGTCCCGGGGTGAAGCCGCCGGCCTGCTCCACCGCTGCACGGCTCAGCGCAGTCGGCCGCCCAAAGTAATTGAACGCCTCGAGCAACTCTGGTGACCAGTCAGGCTTGAGGAACGGCGCTCTGCGATTTCCGGCCGGCGCGATCCGGTCTTCGTCGCCGTAAACGATGTCCGCATCCGTAGTCGTGGCCAGGGCGATGAGGGCCTCGGGCGCCAGTTGATCCCCGGGATCGAGCACCATCAGCAGATCGCCGGCGGCGTCCGCAGCCAGTTCGGCGAGCATGGCTCCCCGTTCCCGCACTTCGAGCGCGAGGCTGGTTACTCTCTGGGCGAGCGGCGGCTCCAGGTTGACGGCCAATGCGGTGTCGGCGCCCGGAGCGAAGCCGACTCGGCACTCCCAATCCACGCCAGGCTGGCGGTTGAAGCTGGCGAGGGTAGCTGCCATGCCGCTACTTCCGGGAGAAGTCACCGGAATCAGCACGCTGAGGCGACGCGGCTGGGCTGTATGTAGGCGCGGCGAAGCTGTACCCTCATGCTCCGCGATCCATTGCCGGTATCGGTTTTCACCCGAGACAACGGACGGCGCCGCGCCGGCATCATTCGTTAACATGACCTGTCCGAGCGCTTGGCGCAGCCCGGCTCGTCCATTGCGGCGCCAGGCAACGTCCATGCTCCGGACCGTCCGCAGGAACTCTCGCGGCTCGCGCACCCAGCGCTGGACGAGCGCCAGACCCAGCCTGGCACCGACCAGGGGTCGCGCCGACCGCCGCGCCTGCACGCGACCGAGACGGAACGGGCCCTGTGCCACAGGGGCGCTCATCGAAAGTGTGGTAGCGTTGGGCGGCAAATACAACATCATGGTGCACCAGCCCTTGGCCAATCGGCGGGGCAGGACCTTGGATACGGGCTGATAGCCTGCCCCGGTATCGACCTTGAAGTCCGGCATGATAAAGGCTCGGCGCGGCGCCTCCACCGGCATCGTGAGCCGCACCCAACCCTTCGGCAGGTCGGCTGCTGCATGCACCAGGCGAAAGGTGGGAGCTGGACCCGTGACCTGCCACCAGTCGCCAGAGCCGCCCACGTCTGCAAGATCGCGCAGGATCTGCGGCTTAAGGAACTCAGGCTTGGGCATTGCAGACTTCCTTTACAGGCTAGTACCTCTGCACCGAGATTATGACTGTTAGCCGCCACGGGATAGGTCCGGCCGAGCTTCTCCCGTGTCTGTTGGGTGTCGAACAACCAGTTGATGCGGGTGCCGGCAGCGTTTCTGGCCTGCTCCCAGGCGCCGATTTCGGCGACGAGTCGCTTGCACTCGCTGATGCGCCGATCCCGGCACTGGCCGCTCAACAAGCCTGTTTCGATCTCTACCCTGTTGCGCCTACTGGCGTGCTCGAGTGTGTAATGGAATGCCAGCCGCCGCAGGATGCGATGAGCCTTCGCTGGCGAAAGGGTTTCATAGGGCGCGCCTGGCGTGTGGAGCGACAGAGCGTCCTGCACCACGCGGATCAATCCGGCCTCAGGATAATGAACGTCGCCCAGATCGTGCGTGCAGTGAATGTAGTCCCGCGCCATGTGGCGCTCGGTGACTGCCACATGGCGCCAAGGTCGATGCGAAAGGCGCATGACAAACAAATCGACCGTGCGGTTGCGCATGTATTCGTAATCGTAGCGTTCCGGCTGCCCCGAGTTGGCCGGGATCGGCAGGCGCACCCCGCTGATCAACTGGGTTGGGCTCTTGTCGAGGCAGACCACCGACGGCTTGGGATCGGGCGCCTCAATATACAGAATGCACCACATGTCATGGCGCCGTGGCGTCAGCGCATTCTCGGCCAGGTATTGGCGCATCGTTTCTCGCGGAAGGTCGGCATGATCGGCTACTAAGGAGGCGGTCAAAGGTGCGCCATCCAGTCAAGCCAAGTCACTGATTTTCCGACGAAAAAGAGCATGCTGGACCGCCCTGTGGCGTCGGATTGGCCGCCTCCTTAGTTTTACTGTGTCACTATCCTCTAGCTATTGACTATAGCCACCCCATATAGGGGTCCATGTATCAGGAAGGAGCGAGACTGCCGCTGACGGGTGAGGCCCGATTGGAGGCGTATCTGGATGCGATTGTCGGAGGACTGGGACATGCCCGCCGCGCCGCCTCGGCGCGGGCCTACTGCACCGGTCTGCTGCTGCCCGGCGAGCGCAAGAGCATCGAGCCGATGGCCGCACGGCTCGATCCGGCGCATGTGCAGGCCAAACACCAGTCGCTGCACCATGTGGTGGCGCAGGCCGCGTGGGACGATGCGGCACTGCTGGCCGCGGTGCGGGCCGAGGTGCTGCCGGCGATCGAGCGGCATGGGCCGATCAGCTACTGGATCGTCGATGACACCGGCTTTCCCAAGCAGGGCAAGCATTCCGTTGGCGTGACGCGGCAGTACTGCGGCCAGCTCGGCAAGCAGGACAACTGCCAGGTGGCGGTCAGCCTCTCGGTGGCCAATGACCACGCCAGCCTGCCGATCGCCTACCAACTCTTCCTGCCGGAGGTTTGGGCCAACGATCAGCCCCGGCGGGACAAGGCCGGGGTGCCGGCGGCGATCCGCTTCGAGACCAAGACCGCGATCGCGCTCGGACAGCTTCGCCAGGCGCTGGCCGCCGGCGTGCCGGTGGGGATTGTGCTCGGTGATCCGGCCTATGGCGACGAGACCGACTTCCGTGTCGGCGTCTCGGACCTCGGCCTGCGCTATCTGCTCGGCGTGCGCCCGGGCACCAGCGTTTGGGCGCCTGGCACCGGGCCGCTGCCGCCGGCGCCATGGTCGGGGCGCGGCCGCCGGCCGACCCGGCTGCGGCGCGATGCGGAGAACCAGCCGGTGACGCTGAAGGCGCTGGCGCTCAGCCTGCCGGCACAAGACTGGCACAGCGTGACCTGGCGCGCGGGCACGAACGGCGAGCTGAGTTCGCGCTTCGCCGCCGTGCGGGTGCGCCCGGCGCATCGCGACACCGCGCGCAGCGAGCCCTGGCCCGAAGAGTGGCTGCTGATCGAGTGGCCCGAGGGGGACGCCGAGCCGGCCAAGTACTGGTTCTCCAACCTCTCGCGGCGCACCACGCTGAAGCGTCTGGTGCGGATCGCCAAGGCGCGCTGGTGGATCGAGCGGGACTACCAGGAGCTCAAGCAGGGTCGAGCCGCGAAGCGGATCGACGGCCTCGGCCAGTTCGAGGGCCGCAACTGGCGCGGCTTTCATCATCACGCCAGCCTGTGCATCGCAGCCTACGGCTTTCTGATCGCCGAGCGCTGCCTTTTCCCCCCTCAGCGGCCATTCATCCGCAGGCGGATCGAAACACCTGCGTTATCCGCCGGCTTCCAGCCCCGCGGCGCTGCCGGCGCTGCCAGTGCGGCCTGAACGGCATGTGCCGCACTCGATTGCCTCGATCCGCCGCCAGCTTGCCGTCCGCCTCGTTGCCGCACTGCCCAGGTGTCCGTGTTGCCTGCGGCAGCAGCCTCGGGCAGTGAATGAGAAAATGACACAGTAAGAGTAGCAGGCTGCGGAAAAAGGGGGTCAGCGCGCAATATTCGTCCATGAGGCAGCGTTGCCCGGGAACATTATGTCTTGCCGGGCTGCCACGGGGTCTTGGAATTGCGTCGCGGGAGTTCGTTTCAGGCTTTTTCCGCAGCCTGTTAAAGGCATCCAGGGCGTGGCGGCGCCACGCTGCGTCCGGAACGAAGCAACGGGAAGGAAAACCAGCCAATCAAGACGACAGCGGAGCCGAACGATCCGAAGCCAGGGACGAGCGCCGGCGCCCCGGCGATGCCGGTGGTGGCCGGTCGGGACACCTTCCAGGCGGCCTTGGATGCGATGCGGGTGTGGGAGAAGGCGCACATGCGTGCCTGAGGCCGGGCAAGCACGACCGCGGCGGGGCGCTCGGGTGGTGGGAGACATCGACGGGCGGCCATGGGTGGATAGGACAAAATGCCGTTGTCCCAGCCGCGTAGGCAGCAGGATACCCTATGTTCCCATCACCAGGGCTGCACGCTTTTCCGATTCTGGCAGGGATGGGGCATAATGTTCCATATACGACATTATTGTCATATTTTCGACACAAACCAACAAAAGCGCCCGGCCTCGGCTACCGTAACCAGCATCAGCACTGTCATAAGCAGGAAGATAAGGATCGGCTCACTGCGCACGCTTCGTGCCGCATTGCCGATTGACTTCACCAGGACCCGCCAAGCGACCCGGAGCCGCTGCTGCCGACGGCATCATGGTCCAAGCGCGCCATCATTTCTTCGAATAATCGAAAATTATATGCAGCCAATCTCATTCAGAGACGCACGCACGGCGCCATGAATGACTTGATCCGGGACAGGCGTCGCGTTCCGGCCAGGCGATGTCACAAAAAAATATTTTGCCTGGTTACCGGTTACTACTTCCCGTTCGGTTCAATTTCGGTATTGTGCGGATATCGTTTATCAGAATGATGATCCGTTCTGCCCAATTGGTGCCGGGAGAGGTTGATGCCGTCAGTTACGGTCAAAGGAGCAAATTCGCAATCGGTCGGCCTCACGTTCGACTCACAGTCGAACTTCCTACTGGCTCAGCAAATTGCGTCGCAGATCAGTGCCGGCCTGAAGTCCGGCTCCATGACGTTCGAGCCCGATGCCGGCAACTATCCGCCTGCACCACCGACCGGCGAGAGCGGCGTCTACATCCAGTCGCAGACCGACACGGTCTTCCTGCCGTCCACCTATTCCGTCGATCTCGTCACCAAGTTCGGAAACGCAGCCGTCTACGGCGGCACCGCCGCGAATGAGATTATCCTGGCCTCCCGGGAGACCAACCTGGCGTTCAATGCCGTCGGCGGCAGCGGCACAGTCGTCGCCGGCGGCGGCACCGACCGGCTGGTCGTCACGGGCGGCAACTGGTTGCTCCACACCGACAGCGGCAATGACGTCATCATCGCCGGCAGGGGTATGGACACGATTTCCGCCGGTACGGGCGCGAACTCCATCCAATTGCTCAGCGGCAGCAATCTCGTCATCTCGCAAGGCCAGGACACAATCCAGATCGCCAGCGGCTCGGCCACCATTGATGCGACCAGCGCCGTCAGCGACTACGTCGACGGCGGAAGCAGCAACCTGCTATTCTACGGCGGGTCCGGCGGCGCGACCATTCTCGGTGGCGCAGGCAGCGACACGTACTACGGCAACCCGCTTTCGTCGGGCAAGCAGTTGATCGAAGGCGGCTGGGCCGGCAACAACTACCTGTTTGCCGGCAACGGAGCCGCAACACTCGTCGGCGGCGGCGCCAATGACCAGCTCCTCGCCTATGGCAACAGCGACCAGGTGCTGATCGCAGGCGCCGGGAATGAGACACTCTCGGCCCTGTTCTCCAGCGGTCACGACAGCCTGGTCGGCGGCTCGGGCAAGGACATCATGTATGGCGGCTCGGGCGCCGACACCTTCCTGGCCGGCACGGGCAACGCCACGATCCGGGCCGGCGCGGGCGACGTGTTCGACTTCATCAACGCTCAGGCAGGCGGCAAAGAGGTCATCCAGGGCTACAACAACACCACGGCATCATCGATTCAGATCCATCTCGAGGGTTATGGCGCCGACGCCATCAGCAGCCAGAAGGTGTCCGGCGGCTCCCTCACCGTCAGCCTGTCGGACGGCACCAAGCTCACCTTCCAGAACGTGACGACGCTGCTGAAAGACTCCAACTTCACCTGAGGAGCAGGCTTCAGGGCCGGCGTCCTGTCGCCTGCCCTGGTTTTTTCGCTGGCCGGGGCTGGGCGGCAGGCAAGCTGCCATCCGGTCCGTCTCCGGACCCCGCTGGTTCCCGCCGTCCGCAAGGATTCTCTTCCAACGGCCCGGCACAGGCGCCGGCAGGGTGGATGCGCCCGGCTGTCGTTTTTATATCGTAACGCACTGGCGCCTGGATCGTCCTCGGACGGCACCACAGGCACCGCAAGGCCGTCCCGGACGGTATCATCGAGCAGACTAATGAGTGGATAGCACGAGCCGCTCGGCTGACGGCAGGTTGCGCCGCGAATCATGCCTGCGATGCGGCCAAGCCAGCCGCTGCAACGCATTCGGTCACACCGTCACTCCGCCCGCTGCACGGCGGTTGCGGGCAGTCGGGCATGAATCGAACCGGTGCGGCAAACGGATTACAAATTCCGTGGCCGGAAAAAAAGATCGCCGCGGAAGCAACCTTCCGCGGCCAGGTTGAGGGGAGGAAACACCCAATCTTTAACTCACGTTTTTGTTAAACGACAATGCAAATCTCACAGGCGCGCGATCACATTTCATGTGCGGAATCAGAACGACACGACGGCGGCCAGCTCACGGCTCAAGCAGTTCCATCGCATCCCCGACGGCGAAGCGGCCGCCGTCGATGACCTCGGCATGGACGCCCAGCTCGATGTGCCCATACAACGACTGAAGCTCGGCCGCCGGATCGGCATCCCGTTCCCCCGTCTCGGGGTTGACCTGGGTGGCGGGGCAGCGCGTGATCCCCTTCAGCACCCGCAGCACGGCGCCGCCGACCTGGATCTCGCGGCCGATCCAGTCGCGCTCGGCCCAGGCGGGGGCGCCGCTGAACCAGATGTTGGCGCGGAACCGGCGGCGGTGGCGGCGGGCGCCGACCTTGGCTTCGAAGTCGCGCAGGCTGGCCAGGTTCTGCAGGCTGACCACCGGCCGGCGCTGGTCGCCGAACACGTGGCCGGGGATGTAGTGGAAGGACGGTTCGACGCGCGCCTCCTCGCCCAGGTAGGCGACCAGGAAGGCGGCGACCCGCGCCCGGCCCTCCGGGGTCATCACGTTCGCCTCGATCTCGCTGCCGTCGGGCGCGCGGATGCGCAGGCGGCGGGAGCCGGGGTCGAAGGTGCTGAACAGCCGGGACGCCCGGGCGTTCTTCATCAGGCACATGAAGTTATATTTCGGCAGCCAGACGGGATGCGCCGGGTCGAAGCCGGAATCACCCTGCGCCAGGGCGAAGGCCCGGTCCCAGGGGATGGCGCCGCCGGTTTCGACCTCGGCCTGGTCCAGCGCCTCGGCGGTCAGGCCCTTGACCGGATAGCGGTACAGATATTCGATTCGCATCGATCACTCCCCCTTGAGGCACCGTTCGCGCCGCCCCACCTACTCCGGCGAAGCTTGTTCATGTCGCCACTTCAGGGGCATGAACCGGCCTGTCGCCTGAGTGAAGGGACATCAAACATGGACATTCAAAAGTTTACTGAAAGGTCGCAAGGCTTCCTGCAGGCCGCTGGCACGATCGCCATCCGGGAGTTCCACCAGCGCATTACGCCGGAACACCTGCTGAAGGCGCTGCTGGACGACGAGGAAGGTGCCGCGGCCGGCCTGATCAAGGCCGCCGGCGGCGATGCCAAGGCCGCGGCGGCCGCCAATGACGCCGAGGTCGCGAAGCAGCCGAAGGTCACCGGCGGCGGCGCCGGCCAGCCGTCGCTGACGCCGGAACTGGTGCGGGTGCTGGACGCGGCGCAGCAGGCCTCGACCAAGGCCGGCGATGAGTATGTCGCCCAGGACCGCCTGCTGCTCGCCCTGGCGGACTCCAGCACGCCCGCCGCCCGCGCGCTGCGCAGCGCCGGCGTGACGCCGCAGGCGCTGGAAAAGGCGATTTCCGAAATTCGCAAGGGCCGCAAGGTCACCAGCCAGAACGCCGAGGCCAGCTTCGACGCGCTGAACAAATACTCCCGCGACGTCACCGCCCTGGCGCGCGAGGGCAAGCTCGACCCGGTGATTGGCCGTGACGAGGAAATCCGCCGCACCATCCAGGTGCTGGCCCGCCGCACCAAGAACAATCCAGTGCTGATCGGCGAGCCCGGCGTCGGCAAGACCGCGATCGTCGAAGGCCTGGCGATCCGCATCGTCAACGGCGACGTGCCGGAGGCGCTGAAGGGCAAGCGGCTGCTGTCGCTGGATCTGGGCGCCATGGTCGCGGGATCAAAGTATCGCGGCGAGTTCGAGGAACGGCTGAAGGCGGTGCTGAAGGAGATCGAAAGCGCCCAGGGCCAGGTGGTGCTGTTCATCGACGAGCTGCACACGCTCATCGGCGCCGGCCGGGCGGATGGGGCGATGGACGCCTCCAACCTGATCAAGCCGGAGCTGGCCCGCGGCACGCTGCACTGCGTCGGCGCCACCACGCTGGACGAGTACCGCAAGCACATCGAGAAGGACGCGGCCCTGGCACGCCGGTTCCAGCCGGTGTTCGTGGGCGAGCCCTCGGTCGAGGACACGATCAGCATCCTGCGCGGCATCAAGGAGAAGTATGAGCTGCACCACGGCGTCCGCATCGCCGACGCCGCCCTGGTCGCCGCCGCCACGCTGTCGAAGCGCTACATCACCGACCGGTTCCTGCCGGACAAGGCGATCGACCTGATTGACGAGGCCTCCAGCCGCCTGCGCATGCAGGTGGACTCCAAGCCCGAGGCGCTGGACGAGCTGGATCGCCGCATCATCCAGTTGAAGGTCGAGCGGGAGGCGCTGAAGAAGGAAACCGACCCGGCCTCGGCCGATCGGCTGGGGCGGCTGGAGAAGGAGCTGGCCGATCTGGAGGACCGGTCGAACGCGCTGACCGCTGCATGGAAGACCGAGAAGGACCAGGTGCAGGAGACCCAGAAGCTGAAGGAACGCCTGGACCAGGCGAAGTCCGAGGTGGAAGTGGCGCAGCGCCGCGGCGACCTGGCACGGGCGTCGGAGCTGAAGTACGGCGTCATCCCCGACATTGAGCGGCAACTGGCGAAGTCCTCCGATGGCAAGCTGGTGAACGAGGCGGTGACGCCGGAAAGCATCGCCGCGGTCGTCTCCCGCTGGACCGGCGTGCCGGTGGACAAGATGCTGGAAGGCGAGCGCGCCAAGCTGCTGCGCATGGAGGACGAACTGCGCAAGCGGGTCGTCGGGCAGGAGGACGCGCTGAAGGTCGTCTCCAACGCCGTGCGGCGGGCGCGGGCCGGGTTGCAGGACCCGAACCGGCCGATTGGCTCGTTCCTGTTCCTGGGCCCCACCGGCGTCGGCAAGACCGAGCTGACCAAGGCGCTGGCGGCGTTCCTGTTCGACGACGACCGCGCGATGGTGCGCATCGACATGAGCGAGTTCATGGAAAAGCATTCCGTCGCCCGTCTCATCGGCGCGCCTCCGGGCTACGTCGGCTATGACGAGGGCGGCGTGCTGACCGAGGCAGTGCGGCGGCGGCCGTACCAGGTGATCCTGTTCGACGAGGTGGAGAAGGCGCACGAGGACGTCTTCAACGTCCTACTGCAGGTGCTGGACGACGGGCGGTTGACGGATGGCCAGGGGCGCACGGTGGACTTCAAGAACACCATCATCGTGCTGACGTCCAACCTGGGCAGCGACATCCTGGCGGCGCAGCCGGAAGGCGAGCCGACGACGATGGTGCAGGGCCAGGTGATGGCGGTGGTGCGGCACCACTTCCGGCCGGAGTTCCTGAACCGCCTGGACGAGATCGTGCTGTTCCGCCGCCTGCAGCGCAGCGACATGGCCGCGATTGTGGAAATCCAATTGGCCGGGTTGCGGAAATTGCTGGAGGACCGGAAGATTGGTTTGGATGTGGAGCGCTCGGCGCTGGAGTGGCTGGCGAGCGAGGGCTACGACAGCACCTATGGCGCGCGCCCGCTGAAGCGGGTGATCCAGCGGTCGTTGCAGAACCCGCTGGCCGGGCTGATCCTGGAGGGCGCGGTGAAGGAAGGCGAGACGGTGCGGGTGAGCGCCGGGCCGGATGGGCTGGTGATCAACGGGCAGTTGGCTGAGGCGGCTTGAGGCGGCTAAGGTAGGGTGAGTGAAGGGGGCGTGGTCCGGTGAGGGCCACGCCTTTTTCCATGCGGCCCTTGCACCCCGTCATGCCGGTCGCAGGCCCGGCATCCATGCCTGGCGGTGTTGAGGCCGGGAAGAAGGCTTTGCCGGCGGGCGCCCGGCCTCCGCCGCCGGGATGACGAGAAAGCAACAGACGCCGAAGAAGCTCCCTTGTTTACCGTACCTCCAAGGCTTACATACTGGGCTACATACAAGAGGTGGCCCGGTGGACGCGATAACAATGCGTGACCTGCAGAAGATGTCGGCGGGATCGATCGCGGCACTCCCTCACGCCGTTCCGGTCAAGAGTGGCGCGACGACAGTCGCTGTGCTTGTCCCGATCCAGAAGGCACCGCCAGAATTGGTCGCTCGCATGTTGGCGCAGATTGACGCGGCAGCGGCCAGCCGCAGCGCCGAGGAAACGGCCCGTCTTGCGGCGCTCGTAGGCGAGGACCCGCCTGAATGATTCCGCGCCCGCCCTCGCCCAGCCTTGTCGTCGATGCCAACATTATCCTCAGCATTGCGTCTGGACTGCGCGCGCGACCGGTATTGGAGCGTGTGCTGGCTCATCGGGCGGTGCTCACCTCGGCGCGGGCAAGGCAAGAAGCTCTTGGCCGCGCGGGGGATTTGCGGGACGGATCGGAACAGGCGGTGGCATCGGCCGTCGCCGCGCTGAATATGGTCACCGTAATCGAGAGCGAGATGTATGCCTCACTGGTCGAGATGGCAGGTGAGAGCCTGCGATACGCAGCCGCCTCCCGCAATGGCAGCACCCGCGATGCGCATTTGCTGGCGTTGGCCTGGATTACGGATTCCGATCTTTGGACCCATGATCGTGATTTTGCCGGCACGGGATGGCCGACGTGGTCCAGTCACAACTTGATGGCGGTGCTGATCAACATCTCCGGCAACTGACCGTTTTGCTGGCGCAGGCAAGCCAACGATCACTCTACCGGTCGCCTGCACCCGGATTGAGCGATGCTTTAGCTGTCAGTCTGCCCAGCAACTTGCCAACGAGCCTTGTAGAGGTCGCACACGGTCGCCGCCGGCAAGCTCGTCTGGTTGGTCAGAAACACCAGTGTCTTGCCCGTTTCCGGATCCTTGAAGCGGATACGGCGGAGGCGGATGGGACACTCGTGCCGGGTGCGGGCGCCATCCAGCGCGATCGTCTGGTCGGCGATAATCCCCGCGTCCCGATCGGCCGGTGCCGAGTACACCCGGTGCGCCCGGAGGTTGGACTTGGCACGCGT
>NZ_NHRY01000276.1 GCF_002937115.1 Rhodopila globiformis
ACCGGCGATGGGTTTCGTCGAGCCTGCGCCCGGAGGAAGGGCTGCCGTGGGACATGGGCGAGGCCGCGTGCGTGACCGGCGGACTGGGGTGCATGGCCGGCGGCGCGCCGGGATGGAACCCGCCGCCTTGGCCGGCGTGGCTCCACGTGCCGGGACCGGTCAGGCCGGTCCGGAAGCCTGATCCCGGCGGCTCGGGCCGGCGCATCGGCGCGGAGTGGAAATTCGATGCCGAGGGATTGGCGTGGCTTGCCGGAGCCGGACCGGACGCGCCGGGATGGACACCGGCTCCGGGCGCCCCGCCATGGAAGACCGGCCCGGCCCCGGGTGCAACGGCATGCACCCACCCGCCTGGCAAGAGATGCCAGCCCGGAGGGGCGCCGGCCGGGCGCGGGTGGGCCCAGGCCTCGGGCGGACCAGCATGCCGCGGCGGGCCAGAGCCGGCCGGGCCGGGGCCGAAGCCCGGACGCCAGGCGCTGTTCCGATAGCCCGGCAGGCCGCGGGCTTCGGGATGGAAGCGCTCCATATGGATGCGATAGGGCTCCGGCGCCGGCCGCCAGTGATGGAAGTGGTCGTAGTATCCCCAGCCGAGGCCGGCGGCGAACACCAGGAACACCGGCGCGGTGTCGATCACCGCCACCGGCGCGCCGGCGACATAGCGGATTCCGTCGACGCCATCGTCCCCGGGCGGCAGCCCATAGGGATAGGGTGCCGGGTCCGGCGGAGGCGGCGCCACGATCCGGACGGAGTCCGCAACGCTGAGCCAGTAGCCGCGGCGGTTGTTGATGGCGTCGGCCTGCTGCTGCCAGTAGGCGTCGGGCGAGTCCTGCGTGACCCGCGCCGCGCCGTTCGCCAGGGCGACCATGGCGACATCGGTGCCGTCGGGCAGCACGCAGGCCCAGCGGTCCGACCCGCCCTGCGGCGAGCAGGTCAGGGTGTCGCCGTGGGCGGCGATATAGTCCTGCAATTGGCTGGCATAATCGCCGCCGAGCCCGACGATTCCGTCCAGCCCATAGGCCCGGTCGTTGGCCAGCAACGTAGCGGTGTCGCGCACGACCGGATGCACGAGCGTGTCGGGCGGTGGCGGCAGGGTGGCCCAGATCCCGCGCCGCGCCGCCTGGGCGGCCTGTTCCTGCTCGCGATAGGAGTCCGGCGCCTCGGCGGTGACGCGGGCCGCGCCGTTGACCAGCGCCATCTGCGCGACGTCGCTGCCGTCCGGCGTCCGGCAGACGAAACCGGCGGCGCTCCGCGGACGGCAGGTGACCAGGTCGCCCTCGGTGGCGAGGAAGTCCTGCATCTGCCTGGCCGGCTCGCCGGTGAAGCCCTCGATGCCGAACAGGCTGACACGGGTATCGGCCGCTTCGAGCTGAGCGGTGTCGGCAACCCTGGCCTGGACCAGGGTGACCACCTCGGTCCCCGGGCCGGGGTCCGAGGCCGGGGTGGAGGGGCGGATGTCGTCGGGCGGCGGTCCGGCCAGCAGATCCGAACCCGGATTTGGCCCGGCCAGCACGTCGGGGCTGGAGTCGGCGGTCCTGATGCCGTGCGCGGTATCGGGGGCCTGCGTCGCCCGGGACGATGGGGCGGCCTCAGGCGGCGTGCGGTCCGAGGCTGGCGGCGAACTGGCGTCTGTCGGCGCGAATGCCGCCGTAAGCGGCGGCGGCGGGCTGGCCCCCGTGTCCGGCCCGCCGATCGGCGTCCGTGCCGTCGCGGCACCGCCGCACAATGACGCTGCCACCGCCGCTGCCACGGCCCAGGGCAGGCGATGCCGATATGCCTCGTTTCTGCGCTTTATCGACATGTTGGGGCCTCGGTTGTTACCTGCGTATGGATGGCTCCGGCATCGGGACGATCAGGAGGGCGCGAACCGGTGACAGCGGCAGCGGGCGCAGGATAGGCGTAAACAGCACGGCACGCGGGCATAACGGCCCTCTTCGGAGAGATTCGGTTAACGAACCGTAACTCTCCAGCAGGCGTCGTGCAACCGGCGCGGGTATGATACGACAGACGATCATCAGAATTTGCACGCCATGGCTGAGGCAGAGTCATTTCCGCTGACGACAGCAAACCGCAGGTCGGTTGGGACACAAAGTCGTTACCTTGTTGTCATGGCGGGCGCAGGCGCGCCGTCGGGCCGTCCCAACCTCCCTGCGATATGCTGTATCTTGCCTTCATCCGTTTTTGTTGCATACGCAAAGATGCACAAGCGTTTGCGGGAACCGTATGGCAGGCCGCCATCCGGCCGGACGGCGACGGGTGCTCCGGTATCGCGGCGTCTTGGCGTTGAACGGGAACGGCGCAACCGTACCCGGCGATGATGGGGGCGCAACATCGGTGGCTGGTGGGGTTGGTTCGACCGATAAAGCGCCAGGACGCCAAGTTCATGGCCATCAGGCCGCCGCCTGCCGCGATCGATGGCATGATACGGTTTCCGGGGAAAATTACCGGATCCCTCGCTCCTCAGGCCAACGCAGGCGGTACCCGCAGTCGCGGGAAAACGACCAACGTTTCTCGGGTGCCGTATTACACTGCGTTCGCACGGAATTCCGCAGAGTTTTTCGGGACGCCCGCAGCATGGTCGCCCCATTGGCGGCGTCCGATGATCCCCCGCGCTTCGCGCAAAGCGCAGTATCCGCTTTCTCTGCGCAACTCCGTGCAAACACCGTGGAACTCCGTGTTCGCTTGATTGCTGTCGGTGAAACCAGCACCGGCCATGACAGTATGAGCCACGGCTGCAGCGGATCGTTTCCAGGCCCCCGCATCCGGTAGAGCGAAATCCCGGCAGAACCGCCCGGCATGGGACATTCTACTGTGGCGGCGTCGCGGCCACGCTGTCCAGGGCCGCGGGCACGACCGGCGGCCTGGTGGCGACGGCCGGGGCGTTGATGTCGGCACTGTCCTCCTGCCAGCCGCCCCCCAGCGCGTTGTACAGCCCCACGACATCGTTGCTCAGCGCGACATCCGCCTGCACCAGTTGCTGGCGCGTGGCGGTCAGCGTGCGCTGCGCGTCCAGCACCTCGATGAAGTCAGCCAGGCCGTGGGAATAACGATCGCGCGCCAGGTATTGCGTCGTTTGCGCCGATTTCACCGCCACGCGGATGCGGTTGCGGGCCGCCCGGTCGGTGCGGTAGGCGACCAGGGCGTCCTCGACTTCCTGCAAGGCGTTCAGCACCGTGCTGCGATAGGCCAGCGCCGCCTGCGCTTCCTGGGCGCGGGCCAGGCGCAGGTTGGCGGTCAGCTGGCCGCCCTGGAAAATCGGCAGCGAGATGCTGGGGCCGAACGAATAGAAACTGCTCGCCCAGTTGGTCAGGTAGGCGCCGTCCAGCGCCCGCAGCCCGAAACTGCCGGTCAGCGACACATCCGGGTAGAAGCTGGCGGTGGCGACCCCGACATTGGCGGTGGCCGCGTGCAGTTGCGCCTCGGCCTGGCGGATATCGGGACGCCGCCGCGCCAGCGTGGAGGGGATGCCGATGCCGATCACCGCCGGCAGTTTCGGCAGCGGCGCGACGCGGCCGAGGGTCGCGTCAAGCGTGCCGGGCGGCTCGCCGACGAGCACGCTCAGGCGGTTCATCGCCTGCTCGCTCTGCTTCTCGTAGCCCGGCAACTGCGACTGGAAGTTGGCGAGCTGGGTGGTCGCCTGGTCGACGTCCAGTTCCGTCGTCAGGCCCTGGCGCTGCCGCATGCGCGTCAGGTCATAAGCTTCCTGCGCGACGCGGATGTTCTGCACCTGGCTGGTGGTCAACGCCTGGGCGCCACGCAACTGTATATACGCCTGTGCCACCTGCCCTTCCAGCATCACCAGCGCGTCGTTGGTGGCCTCGATCTGCGCCTCGGTGCTGGCGCGCGCCTGTTCCTCCGAACGCCGCACCCGGCCGAACAGGTCGAGTTCCCAGGACGAGTTCAGCCCGTACTGGAACAGGTTCACCGGCTGGCCAAACTGGTTCAGCGCGCCGATGATCGAGGAGGCGGCGCGGGTGCCGAGGCCCGGGCTGAACGTGTTCAGCGGCGACCCGGGCGCGCCGAGAGCCTCTGCCTGGCCATAGGTGCCCTGTGACAGCAGCAGGCCGCGCAGCCCAAGCTGCTCGCGCATGTAGCTGCCGCTGCCGTTGACGGAGGGCAGGCCGGCGGCGCGGGCGGCGACCTCGCCCTGGCGCGATTCCACCACGCGCAGCACCGCCTGCTGCAAATCCAGGTTGCCGCTGATGGCCCGATTGATCAGCCGCGTCAGGACGGGATCGTGGAAGCCCTGCCACCATGCCGGGTCGGGATTGGACTGCGGGGTGACCGGTGCGCGGGTGCGGTGCGCCGACGGATCCCTCCAACTGGCGATGCTGGGCGCCTTCGGCGGAACGAAATCCGGGCCGACCGTGCAGGCGGACAGGCCCAGGGCCAGAGCGCAGGCGATGGCCCGGCGCATTCAGTGGCCTCCGCCGCGCGATGACGTCTTCATCTCCGACATCAGCAGGGCGGTCGGGATCATGATGAACGCCCCCAGCGCCGTCAGCGCGAAAACGTCGTTGTAGGCCAGTATGGCGGATTGCTGCTGCAGCGTCTGGAACACCTGCCCTGGCGCCATCTGGGCCGCCTGCGCCGCCGAGTGGCCAATGTCGACCAGTCCCTGCTGCGTCTGCTGAAGAAGAACGTTGTACGGCTGGCTGGTCGGGCCGAGGTTGCGGACCATGTGCGCCTGGCTGCTCTGCGAATACTGGGTCACCATCGCAGTCGAGATCGAGATGCCGACGCCGCCGAACACGTTGCGCGCCGAGGTGAACAGGGCGGTCGCGTCACCATTCAGCCGTGGTGTCACAGTGGCATACGCAAGCGTGCTGATCGGCACGAACAGCAGCGCCAGCCCGGCCGTCTGCGCCGCGCGGTACAGCACCAGGTGGAAGAAATCCAGTTGCGGCACCAGGTTCGTCGAATACAGCAGCGCCATCCCGAGCGACAGGCCGCCCGCCGCAATGATGTATTTGGTCGGCACGTAGTTCATGATCCGCCCGGTCACCGGGATCAGCATCGCCAGCAGGACGGCGCCCGGCGCCAGCACCAGCCCCGCCCAGGTGGCGGTATAGCCAAGCTGAATCTGCGCGAACTGCGGGATCAGCACCGCGCTGGCGTAGAGCACGAACCCCATGATGCCGATCTGGATCGTGCCCATCGCAAGGTTGCGGTCCTTGAACACCCGCAGGTTGACCACCGGGTTGCGGGCATACAGCAGGTAGAAGGTGCCGAAGACGAAGCCGCACAGCGACAGCAGCAGGGTGACGCGGATGAAGGTCGAGCCCAGCCAGTCGTAGTCCTCGCCACGGTCCACGCCGACTTCCAGGCAGCCCAGGGCGAGCGCGATGAATCCGACGCCGATATAGTCGAACGGCGGCGCCGTGCGCTTCTCCTGCTGCACCAGCGGCGGGTCCTCGACCAGTTGCATCACGCCGAAGAAGGTCAGGATGCCGACCGGGATATTGATCAGGAAGATCAGGTGCCAGCTGTAGGTTTCGGTCAGGTAGCCGCCGAGCACCGGCCCCACGACAGGCGCGATGATGATCGCGATGGCGGTCAGCGAGAACGCCTGCTGACGTTTCTCCGGCGGAAAGTAGTCGAGGATGATCGACTGCTGCGTCGGCTGCAGCCCGCCGCCGAAGAACCCTTGCAGCGCGCGGAACAGCAGCAGTTCCGTGAACCGGTCAGCCGTGCCGCAGGCAAACGAGGCCGCGGTGAAGGCGCCGATGCAGATCAGGAAATAGCGCTTCCGGCCGATGCGGCGGCTGAGCGCGCCCGAGATGGTCAGCACGATGCCGTTGGCGACCAGGTACGTGGTCAGCGCCCAGGCCGCCTCGTCGGAACTGACCGACAGGCTGCCGGCGATGTGCGGCAAAGAAACGTTCACGATTGTGGTGTCCAGCACCTCCATGAAGGCCGCGAGCGTCACCGCGACGGCGACCACCCAGGGGTTCGCGTTCGGCTGCCAGCGCTGCTGCGCGCCGCTCATTGCGGCGTCACCGTCACCGTCGGCTCCACCGACAGGCCGAGCGGCAGGGTCTGGCGGGGCGCCAGCCCGTGGTCGATGATGATCTTCACCGGCACGCGGCGGACGATCTTGACGAAGTTGCCGGTGGCGTTCTCGGCCGGGAACGCCGAGAACCGCGCGCCGCTGCCTTGCTGGATGCTGTCCACGTGGCCGCGCAGGTTCAGGCTTGGGTAGGCATCGACGCTGATCGACACCGGCTCGCCGGGATGGATGTCGGCCAGCTGGGTCTCCTTGAAATTGGCGGTCACCCAGACCTCGGGCTGCACGATGTAGAACACCTGCTGCCCGGGCTGGAGGAAGGTGCCGAGATCGACGTTGCGCCGCGTGATGGTGCCGTCGGTCGGCGCGGTCAGGTTGGTGTAGGACAGGTTGACCTCGGCCTGCTCCAGGTTGGCCTCGGCCTGGCGCACCTGGGCGTCGCGCTGTTTGACCGTGTCCTCGACGGCCTGGATGGTCTGCTGCACCAGGGAGGCGATCTTCACCTGGGCGTCGGCATTGCTGACCGCGGCGTTGGCGGACAGCATCTGCGCGTTGGCCTGGTCGATGCTGGTCTGCGTCGTCGCGCGTGGATCGACGCTGTGCTGGCGTTTGTAGTCACGCTCCGCCTGCACCTGGTTGGCCTTGGCCTGCTGCAACTGCGCCTGCGCCTGCGCCTGGTTGGCCGGCGCACGGACGCGGGCGACCTCGAGATCGACCTGCGCGCTGGACAGCTGCGCCCTGGCCAGCCCAAGGGCCGCACGCGCCTGGTCGCGCGTGGCGATGTAGTCGCGTGGATCGATCCGCAGCAGCAGGTCGCCTTTGTGGACGAACATGTTGTCGTCGACATTGAGCTGGGTGACGTAGCCCGCGACCTTGGGCGCGAAGGCGGTGGCGTTGCCTTCCGTATAGGCGTCGTCGGTGGTTTCCTCGTTGCGGGTCATCAGCCAGTAGACGACGGCGAGGATCACCACCGCCACGACGACGATGGCGAGGATGATCAGCGGCCAGCGCCGCTTCGGCTTCTGCTCGCCGTTGCGGTCGTCGTCGTGATCGCTGCGATCCTGCTGGTTGGCGGGCTTGCCTGGTCTGGGCTCGGGCTGGTCGGCTCGCACTGGCTGGCGGTCGCGCCGGTCGTGCGGGGCTGCCTCCTGCCGATCGGCCTGATCGGCATTGCCGACTGTGTCACCCGCCAAATGCTGCCCCTTTGCCGCTGTGCAGCAGGAACGCGGACGGCGGTCGAAGTTACGTTCATTTTACGGTGAGGTCATGTGACCGGACGACGCGCGTGAGGTCGTTGGCGTTCGGTCATGGTAGGCGCAGGCCCACCATCTATGTCTTCTGCCGATACCCGCACCGCAAGGCGTTGATGGCGGCCCGGAGCCTGTGCCCGGGCTTGTCCCTACGCAATGCACACATCCTGGAAACGAGTCGGAAATGACCGTAAAATCAAGTGCTTGTCTGGGCGCCAAGAGCGTTCCCCCATCGTCATGGCCCGGCTTGTCCGGGCCACCTGTCGCGGCACAAGTGCTGGAATAGGTGGCCCGGACAAGCCGGGCCATGACGAAAGGGAAACGCAGCGGCGGACCGTTTCCGAGATGTGTGCATCCCGTAGGGCTTGTCCCGGGTAGCCGCCATGACGATTGGGAGCGCTGCGGCCGCCGTGACGACAGCGCGAAGCGGCCAGCACGGCCGGCCGCCTGTGCACCGTACCTGTGCACCGTATTCCAGGCGGCCGGCGACGATCGACATAACGGATTGCCATCGAGCCGAGGACGCCGGAGACTGGGGGCATGGCTGGCGCTCCGACTGATCGAATCCCCGTCCTAACGATCCTGCTGCCCGTGCTCGGCGTGGCGATCTGGTTCCTCATCGGCAAGGTGGGGCTGGAAGTGCTGGCGCTGGTGCCCGCGGTGGCGCTGCTCGGCAACGTGGTGGCCGCCGTGCACCATGCCGAGGTGGTCGCCCTGCGGGTGGGCGAGCCGTTCGGCACACTGGTGCTGGCGCTGTCGGTCACGGTCATCGAGACGGGCCTGATCATTTCGATGATGCTGGGCGCGGAGCCGAACCCGGCGCTGCTGCGGGACTCGATCCATGCGGTGGTGATGCTGGTGCTGCATGGGCTCGCCGGCTTGTGCATCGTCGTCGCCGCGGTCCGCCAGCGCGAGGCCGAGTTCCGGGTCGAGGGGGCGAATGCCCTGCTCGCCGTTCTGCTGCCGATGTCGGTGCTGGTCCTGGTCCTGCCGAACCATCTCGTTACGGTGCCCGGGCCGTTCTATTCGACGCGGCAACTGGCGTTCGTCTCGGCCGCCTGTCTTGGGCTCTATGTCGCCTTCCTGTTCATCCAGACCAACTGGCACCGGGTCTATTTCCTGCCGGTCGGCGAGGCGGAGACGTTGGCGCATGACCGGCCGAGCGGGCGGATCACCATCGCCTCGCTGGGCCTGTTGCTGGTCGCCCTGCTGTCCGTCGTGCTGCTGGCGAAGAGCCTGGCGCCGGCGCTGGAAGGCGGGGTGCAGGCGGCCGGGGCGCCAGCCGCCATCGTCGGCGTGATTATCGCGGCCATTGTGCTGCTGCCGGAGACGGCGGCCGCGGTACGGGCCGCGGCGCGCAACCGGCTGCAGGCGAGCATCAACCTCTCGCTCGGCAGCGGGGTCGCCTCGATAGGGCTGACCGTGCCCGCGGTGGCGCTGGTGGCATCCTGGATCGGCCGGCCGCTCGAGCTTGGCATTACCGAAGGCGCCACCGTGCTGATGACGCTGGGGTTTATCGTCGCGGTGATCACCTACGGGACCGGGCGGACGAACCTGCTGTCGGGCATCGTTCACCTGGTGCTGCTGGCGACCTACATCTTTACCGTGTTCGTGCCCTGAGCCGATGGTGCGGGCTGCTCGCGGTCGAGATCGGGAACGGCCTGTGCGGAACGGCGCCGACGCCGGATGGCTGGGACCGATTGCGTCGGGCACTGTGTTCCGGCGTGGGCAGCCGGCCGGGAGAACTACCCCAGCATCTGCACCATGCCGGTGGCGAGATCATAATATCCGGCTGTAATGCTCAGCTTCTTCTGTCTCACGAGATCGCTGAGCACAGGCGAGGAGTCACGCAGCAAGGCCGCCTGGTTGAGCGCATTGTCCTTTTCCGCGGCAACCAGGTTGCCGTTCGCCTGATCGACCGCCGGGCGGATCAGCCGGTAGAGCGTGCTGATCTGGCCGGGAACCGGCTTGCCCTCGACCGCCGCCTTCACCGCGCCGCAACCCGAATGGCCCAGGACCATGATCGTCCTGGTCCCCAGCACGGCCGCGCCGTATTCCAGGCTGGCGATGATTTCAGCAGTAACGACATTGCCGGCGACGCGGGTGACGAATACTTTGCCGATACTCTGGTCGAAGACCAGTTCAACCGGCACGCGCGAATCGGCGCACGACAGCACCGCCGCGAAAGGCTCCTGCTTGCCGGCCGTTTGCTGCTTCAGCACAGCCAGGTCCTCCTGGAAGGAGATCAGCTGTTTCGAAACGAAGCGCTTGTTGCCGTCGAGCAGCGCCTGAAGCGCGGCGTCGGGTGTCATCGCGGTCTGTGCCCGGGCCGCTCCACCAGGGCCGATCAGGGTGATGATGCCGCCGGCAAAGGCGGACAGCGCGGTTCGCCGACCGATTGGAAAGAAGCCGGTGCAGCACTCACAGGCGCTCGGCCCATGTCGGACCGGGCTATGGAAACGTTCATCCGGCATATGCAGCTCCATGAACTTCCGGCGCATGGCTGGGGTGGCAACCGCGGGCCGCGGATCATACTGCAACTGGTGACGTAGAACAGGAAGGCTTTGGCGCCCGGGGCAGCTGGAGGTCACTTCACTTCGGCCGGACGGCGCGATCGGCCACGATCGCTCCCGGCCGCGCTGGCCTTCGTTGTCCTGGGCCCAGGGCGGCGCCGAGGCCCGCTTATGCGTGCCAGGGCACGCCTGATTCCAGGAAACGATGCGGTTTCCATGACACGCTTCTCCGTGGCGCTCCATGGAGTCTTCGTTCCCTCCGTGTTGAAACGCCGAGGGCAATGCGCCCCCGACCTGGCCGCATCGGCACCGCCGGCACAGGCTGGCTCCCCGGACGCCCCGGACCCGGTCAGGCAGGGGCGACAATGGCCGTGGCCGCGGCGCCCGGTGCGACAGGGTCGGCATGACGTGATCCCTCGTGACCCCGGCATGGCGCAACCGTGACACCCACGCACAGTTCAATCAGCAACCGGCAAGCTCTCTGCGAATTGTGCCAGACGCGCGAAATATTCTGTCGCAGCAGCCGCCTGAGGCGAAATCGCGCCACCGGCTGCCCGGACGGTATCACGACCACGCAAGCGGTTAACCAAAATCCGGTTAATTCAAACTATTGCATTGCATCAACAGCATTTTCTCACCTGCACCGCTTGTCGAGCCTGCCTATATGCCGCTAGGTCAAAGCGAAGCGAGCCGGCAACCAGAGCGGGAGACGCACCCATGGCGCAAGCGGCTGAAACGAGAAAGCGCGGCAGGACGAAGGAAAAGACCGTCGATCACGACCTTCTTCTGAAGGCGTATCGCAGCATGCTGCTGATCCGCCGCTTCGAGGAGAAGGCCGGTCAACTCTACGGCATGGGCCTGATTGGCGGATTCTGCCACCTCTACATCGGCCAGGAGGCCGTCGTCGTCGGCATGCAGTTGGCCATCTCCGACGGCGACCAGGTCATCACCTCCTACCGCGACCACGGCCACATGCTCGCCACCGGCATGGAGGCGCGCGGCGTGATGGCGGAACTGACCGGGCGCTCGGGCGGCTATTCGCACGGTAAGGGCGGCTCGATGCACATGTTCAGCAAGGAGAAGGCCTTCTTCGGCGGGCACGGCATCGTCGGCGCGCAGGTCAGCCTGGGCAATGGCCTCGCGTTCAGCAACTGGTACCGCGGCAACGACCGGGTGTCGCTGACCTATTTCGGCGAGGGCGCCTCCAACCAGGGCCAGGTCTACGAAAGCTTCAACATGGCGGCGCTGATGAAGCTGCCGACGGTGTTCATCATCGAGAACAACAAATACGGCATGGGCACCTCGGTCGAGCGCGCCTCGGCCAGCCAGGACCTGTCGAAGAACGGCGCGCCTTGGGGCATCCCGGGCATGCAGGTGGACGGCATGGACGTACTGGCGGTGAAGGAGGCCGGCGACCAGGCGGTGGCGCACTGCCGCGCCGGCAAGGGGCCGTTCCTGCTGGAGATGAAGACCTACCGCTACCGCGGCCACTCGATGTCGGACCCGGCGAAATACCGCACGCGGGAAGAAGTGCAGATGATGCGCACGCAGAACGACTGCATCGAGAACGCCCGCCACCGGCTGGAGGAGGCCGGCGTCGAGGACAAGGCGATCAAGGCGATCGACGACGAGGTGAAGGCGACCATCCAGGACGCCGCCGACTTCGCGCAGAGCAGCCCGGAGCCGGATCCCTCGGAACTCTACACCGACGTGCTGCTGGAGGCGTAAGCGATGGCCACACAGATCCTGATGCCGGCCCTGTCGCCCACCATGACCGAGGGCAAGCTGGCGAAATGGCTGAAAGGCGTCGGCGACGAGGTGAAGGCCGGCGACGTCATCGCCGAGATCGAGACCGACAAGGCGACCATGGAAGTGGAAGCGGTGGACGAGGGCAAGCTGGCCCGCATCCTGGTCGACGAGGGCACCGAAGGCGTCGCGGTGAACACCCCGATCGCCATGCTGACCAGCAACGGCGAGGATGTCTCGGCCGTTGCGGCGCCCGCGCCCAAGGCGGAGGCCCCGATGCCGAAGGTCGCGGCCGAGGGCGCCGACGCCAAGGCAATCGCCGAGCAGGGCGCCAAGGGCCAGCGCGCGGCGGCTCTGGAAGCCGCCCCGGCGCCGGAGAAGGACTGGGGGCCGACCAAGCCGATCACGGTGCGCGAGGCGCTGCGCGACGCCATGGCTCTGGAGATGCGGCGCGACGGCGACGTCTTCCTGCTGGGCGAGGAAGTCGCGCAGTACCAGGGCGCCTACAAGATCAGCCAGGGCCTGCTGGACGAGTTCGGGCCGAAGCGGATCATCGACACGCCGATCACCGAGCACGGCTTCGCCGGCCTGGCCGTCGGCGCGGCGCTGAACGGGCTGAAGCCGATTGTCGAGTTCATGACGTTCAATTTCGCCATGCAGGCGATGGACCAGATCATCAACTCGGCCGCCAAGACGCTGTACATGTCGGGCGGACAGATGGGCTGCCCGATCGTGTTCCGAGGCCCGAACGGTGCCGCTTCCCGCGTCGCGGCGCAGCACTCGCAGTGCTACGCGAGCTGGTACGCGCACGTACCGGGGCTGAAGGTGGTGGCGCCGTGGTCGTCGGCCGACGCCAAGGGGTTGCTGCGGGCGGCGATCCGCGACCCGAACCCGGTGATCGTGCTGGAGAACGAGATCCTCTACGGCCACACCTTCGACTGCCCGGTGGACGACGACTTCATCGTCCCCATCGGCAAGGCCAAGATCGAGCGGGCCGGCAGCCACGTCACCCTCGTCGCCTTCAGCATCATGGTCGGCGTGGCGATGAAGGCGGCCGAGACACTGGCGGAACAGGGGATCGAGGCCGAGGTGATCAACCTGCGCAGCCTGCGCCCGCTGGACACCGCCGCGATCGTCGCGTCCGTGAAGAAGACCAACCGGCTGGTGACGGTGGAGGAAGGCTGGCCCTACGCCGGCATCGGCGCCGAGATCGCCATGCAGGTGATTGAGCACGCGTTCGACTGGCTGGACGCCCCGCCGGTGCGCGTCCACGGCATTGACGTGCCGCTTCCCTACGCCGCGAATCTGGAGAAACTGGCGCTGCCGCAGCCCGAATGGGTGATCGACGCGGTGAAGAAGATCATCTGACGGGGAGCGTTGACCATGGCGACCAATATCCTGATGCCGGCCCTGAGCCCGACGATGACGGAAGGCACGCTGGCACGCTGGCTGAAGAAGGAAGGCGACAGCATCAAGGCCGGCGACGTCATCGCTGAAATCGAAACCGACAAGGCGACCATGGAGGTCGAGGCGGTCGACGAGGGCGTGCTGGGCAAGATTCTCGTTGCCGACGGCTCGGCCAACATCGCGGTGAACGAGCCGATTGCCATCCTGGTGGAGGAAGGCGAGGCGGTGCCGGCCGCGCCGGCCGCAGCCCCGGCGCCGCAGCCACCCGCACAGAAGCAGGCGCCGCAGAAAACGGAGGTGGCATCGCCCACGCCGAAGACCGAGCCAGCACCCGGGCCGAAGGCTCCGGCACCGGCGGGCAACGGGCATGACACCTCGGGCGAGCGCATCTTCGCCTCGCCGCTGGCACGGCGCATGGCGCGGCAGGCGGGGATCGACCTGCGCAGCCTGAAGGGCAGCGGGCCGAACGGACGGATCATCCGGGCGGATATCGAGGCGGCGCGGAAGGGCGGCGTCGCACCCGCGGCCGAGGCTCGTGCGCCTGCCGCGCCGGCCGTGGCTCCGGCGGTCGCGCCGCCTTCGGCTCCGCCGCTGGGACAGGCGGCAGCACCGGCGATCACGGCGCCGCACAAGCTGGTGCCGCATACCTCGATGCGGAAGGTGATCGCGCGGCGGCTGAGCGAGGCGAAGGCGACGATCCCGCATTTCTACGTCTCGATGGACATCGAGATCGACGCGCTGATCGACCTGATGAAGCAGTTGAACGCCAAGGCGCCGAAGGAAGGCCCGGGGGCGTATGCGATCACCATCAACGACCTGGTGATCAAGGCCGCCGCCGCGACGCTGCGGGAGATGCCGACGGTCAACGCCAGTTGGACCGACGACGGCATGGTCTTCTACGACGACGTCGACGTCAGCGTGGCGGTGGCGATCCCGGACGGGCTGATTACGCCGATAATTCGGAAAGCGGATCAGAAAGGACTGGCAACGATCAGCCGGGAGATGAAGGATCTGGCCGGCCGGGCGCGGGCCGGGAAGCTGAAGCCCGAGGAATTCCAGGGCGGTGGGTTCTCGATCTCCAACATGGGCATGTTCGGGGTGACCGAGTTCGCGGCGGTCATCAACCCGCCGCAGGGGGCGATCCTGGCGGTGGCGGCGGGGCAGAAGCGGCCGGTGGTGAAGAACGACGCGCTGGCGATCGCGACGGTGATGACCTGCACGCTCTCGGTGGACCACCGGGTGGTGGACGGCGCGCTGGGGGCGCAATGGCTGCGCGCGTTCAAGCGGCTGGTGGAGGATCCGCTGGGGCTGCTGCTGTAGGGTGATGGGACGGCGCTGTTGGCCGGTAGCGAGGCCGCACCGGCCCCTCCCGCCGGGGCCGGGACACGCACAGCCATGACGGATGGTGCGACACTTCGTCCGGCCACCCCGGCCGATCTGCCGGAAATCGTGCGGCTGATCCGCGCGCTGGCGGAGTACGAACACCTGCTGCACGAAACGACCGTTACTGACGACGACCTGCGCGAGCCGCTGTTCGGCCCCCTGCCCCGCGCCCATGCCATCCTGGCCGAAGCCGATGGACGACCCGTCGGCCTCGCACTGTTCTACTACACCTTCAGCACCTTCAAGGCCCGTTCCAACATCTTCCTGGAAGACCTGTTCGTCGAGCCCGCGCATCGCGGCGCCGGCATCGGGCTGGCGCTGATGCGCCACGTCGCGCGGCGGGCCGTGGCGGAGAACTGCGCGCGCCTGGAATGGCGCGTGCTCAACTGGAACCAGCCCTCGATCGATTTCTACCAGCGCATCGGCGCGGAAACGATGCAGGACTGGCACACACGACAACTTGGCGGCGAGGCACTCCTCGCCCTGGCGGAAGGATAGTCCCATGGCGGAGCAAGCATTCGATCTGGTCGTCGTCGGCGGTGGTCCCGGCGGCTACGTGGCCGCGATCCGGGCGGCGCAGCTCGGCATGAAGACCGCGGTGGTGGAGCGCGAGCACCTGGGCGGCATCTGCCTCAACTGGGGCTGCATCCCGACCAAGGCGCTGTTGCGCACCAGCGAGATCAACCACCTGCTGCATCACCTGCCGGATTTCGGTTTCGCGGCGGTGGAATCCCGTTTCGATCTCGACAAGGTGGTGCAGCGGTCGCGCGCGGTGGCGAAGCAGCTTTCGTCCGGAGTGGCGCATCTGTTACGCAAGAATAAGGTCACCGTGTTCGACGGCAGCGGCAAGCTGGCCGGCAAGCAGACGCTGGCAGTCAGCAAGGACGGCAAGGACGTCGCGACGCTGAAGTCGCCGCACATCATCCTCGCCACCGGCGCCCGCGCCCGGCAGCTTCCGGGGATCGAGGCCGACGGCAAGCTGATCTGGTCCTACAAGGAAGCGATGGTGCCGGCCAGCTTCCCGAAATCGCTGCTGGTCATTGGCTCCGGCGCCATCGGCATCGAATTCGCCAGCTTCTACCTGAACATGGGCGCGCAGGTGACGGTGGTCGAACTGCTGCCGCGCATCCTGCCGGTCGAGGACGAGGAAATCTCGGCCTTCGCCCACAAGGCGTTCGAGAAGCAGGGCATGAAGATCATGGTCAACGCCTCGGTGAAGAGCGTCAGGAAGGGCGAGGACAACGTCGCCGCAACGGTCGAGGCGGGCGGAAAAACCCGGGAGATCACCGTCGATCGGGTGATCTCCGCCGTCGGCATCGTCGGCAACGTTGAGAACATCGGCCTGGAAGGCACCGGCGTGAAGGTCGATCGCACGCACGTCGTGATCGACGAATACTGCCGCACCGGGGAACCCGGCGTCTATGCCATCGGCGACCTGACCGGACCGCCCTGGCTGGCGCACAAGGCCAGCCATGAGGGCGTGATCTGCGTCGAGAAGATCGCCGGCCTGAACGACGTTCATCCAATCAACGTGCAGAACATCCCCGGCTGCACCTATTGCCGCCCGCAGGTCGCCTCGGTTGGCCTGACCGAAACGAAAGCCAGGGAAGCCGGACACGAACTGAAGGTCGGCCGGTTTCCTTTTATAGGAAACGGCAAGGCGATCGCGATGGGCGAGCCTGAGGGCATGGTCAAGACCGTGTTCGACGCCAGGACCGGAGAACTGCTCGGCGCGCACATGATCGGCGCTGAAGTAACGGAAATGATCCAGGGCTACACCATCGCCCGCACCCTGGAGACGACGGAAACCGACCTGATGCACACGGTGTTCCCGCATCCCACGGTCAGCGAAACGATGCACGAGGCGGTGCTGGACGCCTACAAGCGGGCTATTCATTTCTGAACCGTAGCGGTGGCGGCACCGTGCCGCGGTCCGCGCCCCATCGTCATGGCCGGGCATGTCCCGGCCATCCACCCCCCGCCGTCGAAGCGCAGATGGCCGGGACACGCCCGGCCATGACGGAAAGATAACGGACCAGCCGCCTGATCCTTTCTACGCCTTGTCCTGTATACGTATGGGAACACGCCCAGCCGAGGGAGAAGGAACGATCGCCCCTACCGCCGGATCAGCGTGCCCGGCCCGGCCTCGGTGAACAACTCCAGCAGGCAGGCGTGCGGCACGCGGCCATCCAGGATCACCGCGCCCTTGACGCCCTGGCGCACCGCCTCGACACAGTTCTCCACCTTCGGGATCATGCCGCCGGTGATAGTGCCGTCCTCGATCCGTTCCTGCACCTCGTGCAGGCTCATCGACTGGATCAGCTTCTTCTCCTTGTCGAGCACGCCCGACACGTCCGTCAACATCAGCAGCCGCGTCGCGTTCAGCGCGCCGGCAACGGCGGCGGCCACGGTGTCGGCGTTGATGTTGTAGGTCTCGCCATCGGCGCCGACGCCCACCGGCGCGATCACCGGCACCAGCCCGCCGCCGGTCAACGCATGGATCACCCGCACGTCAACGCCGATCGGCTCACCGACGAAGCCCAGGTCGAGCACCTTCTCGATGTTGCTGTCCGGGTCCTTCGCGGTGCGGGCCAGCTTGCGGGCGCGGATCATGGCGCCGTCCTTGCCACAGATGCCCACCGCCAGCGCGCCGGCGCGGGTGATCAGGCCGGCGACGTATTTGTTGACCGTGCCGGCCAGCACCATCTCCACCACCTCGACCATCGCGGCGTCGGTAACGCGCAGCCCATCGACGAATGTGGACTGGATCTTCAGCCGGTTGAGCATGGCGTTGATCTGCGGCCCGCCGCCATGCACCACCACCGGGTTGATGCCGACCTGCTTGAGCAGGGCGATGTCGTTGCCGAACTGCTGGGCGAGGTGTTCCTCACCCATGGCGTGGCCGCCGTATTTCACCACCACGGTCGCCCCGGCGTAGCGGCGCAGGAACGGCAGGGCGTGGGCCAGGACCTCGGCCTGCTGGGTGGCCGCGGCGATGTCGATGGCTTGGGTGCTTGGCTCGCTCATGCCGCGCGTGTAGGGCCGTGAGGGCCGGAGGGTCAAGCTGCGAGCCTATGACCGTTGCAAAGGTAGAAGCCTGATCCGCATGCGGTCCGGCTCGATGGTCAACAGGGCGCCGGCTTCCAGTTCGGCCGCCATTTGCCGCAGGGCCGCAACCATGTGTAGCCCGATCGCAGCGATACCGACGTCCTCCGCCCGGATCTGCACAACACTCGGCCCGCCGCCACCTGTCGCTGCGAGGATCGCGCTGAAGTCGAGATCGTGGGTCAGCACCACGTAACCATGCGTGCCGGCATACCGCATGATCTCCGATCGGAGGCATCTGGCGCGCCGACGGTGGACCAATGCACAGCTTCCGTCCCGGCCTCCGTCAGCGTGCCAACCCACCGCGGCGACAGATTCATGTCAACGAGCAGTTTCATGCTCCGGCGATGGCAACCTCACGCTCTTCCGCACGCCACGCCGCGTAGCGTAGTGCCTGAAGGATGTCCTCGTGCTCAAGATATGGGTAGTCTGCCAGGATCTCCTCGATCGAGCGCCCGGCGCCGATCTGGCCGACGATCATGCCGACGGTGACACGCATGCCGCGAATGCAGGCCTTGCCGCCCATGACGCCTGGCTGTTGGGTAATACGGTCGAGTTGGTCCATGCACTGCCTCCCTGCGGCGACGGCCCTCGATACCACAACGAAGCCGCCGACGCAGCGTTACGCCCGCCCCAGGAAGTCCAGCACCCGGTCGGTGACCACCTTCTTCGGGAACATCCCTGCCAGCGCCCGCGCCCGGGTCAGCGGATCGCTGGCGAAGAAGCGCTCATACAGCACCTGCCGACTGCCGAACGAGCTGCACGCAATGTCCCAGGCCAGGTGGAACAGCTTCACCCGGTCCAGCGCCGTGCTGCCGTCGGTCGCCAGGTACTGCTCGATGTCTCCGCGCAGCGGCGTGGCGAAATCCGCCTGTGTCGGCAGGATCATCAGGCTGGAGGAACCCAGCAGCTGCAGGATCTCCACCATCCGCGGATACGCCGTCATGAACAGGTTGCGCGTCGTCTCGGCCGGCAGCTGCGACGGGCACATCACGCCCCATTCGTCCGGTTCGGCATCCGCCTCGGCGGCGCGCATGCAGGCGCGCATCAGTTCGGTGTACATCACCAGCTCGCCGATGCGTTCCTCGGCATGCGGCAGGTGGCCGTTGCCCAGCGTCTCGGTCATCAGCAGCGCGACGCCCAGCACCAGCTCGCATTTCGCCAGGTTCTTGGCACAGCCCTGGTGCGCGCTGTGCGCCGAGGAATGCGTCACCGCCGCGGTGTTGTTCAGCAGCCCGACGTCGCCGTGGATGAACACCCGCTCCCACGGCACCAGCACGTCGTCGAAGAACACGATGCTGTCCATTTCCTCGAACCGCGAGCCCAACGGATGGTCGAAATGCGACTTTCCCTGGTCGAAACTGTCGCGGCAGAGGAAGCGCAGGCCGGGCGTGTCGCACGGGATGGCGAAGCTCAGCGCGAACGGGCTGTAATGATCCAGGTGCTGCGCCAGGCGCGGGGCGTAGACGGCGATCTCGTCCGCCAGCGGCCCCAGTGTCGCCAGCACCCGCGCGCCGCGCACCACCAGCCCGGCCGAGGTTTCCTTCACCACCTGCAAGGCCGTGCCTTCCTGCAGGTTGAACATGCCGCTGACGTTGCGGCTGCGCTGCAGGTTGATCAGCGCATGCGTCAGCGTCAGGTCGTTTTCGGCGATGTAACGGTAGTAGCGCCGCATGTTCTCGGCGAATTCCGGCCGGCCGCGGCCGAAATAGTCCGCCGAACCCGCCCAGCAGGCAAACGTCACGTTCATGAAGTCCGGCGAGCGGCCCATCATGCCGCAGGTCGTTCGCGCCCAGCGCAGCATCATCTCCCGCCGCCGCACGAGGTCGTCCTGCGTGCGCGGGATGATGAACGACAGGCCCAGCGTGTCGCCGGTGTCCGGGCAGGTGAACGTCATCGCCGCGCGCTGCGCCGGGTCGGTTTGCAGATCGTACAGGGAGGCGATGGCGCGTGCCCCGTTCGCCAGGCCGGAATGCGTGGTGACGTCGGCCACGCGTTCCCCACGCAGCCACACCTCGGTTTTGCGCTGCCGCAGACCCGCCAGATACTGCGTGCCGTTGCGTGCCGGCATGGCTCCCTCCCGCTCTTGCTTATCGCGGGACTTTCCGGCCCGTCTGCCCGTGGGTCAAGCGCGGGTGCCGATGGGCGCCGATGATTGCGCGGCGCGAGGTCGCCGTTCCATCGTCATGGCCGGGCGTGTCCCTACCGGATGCACACACCTCGGCAACGACCACAAAACCAGAGGCTTGCCCGACGGCTGGGACCAGGCGCTCGCCGCCATGGCCCGGACGCGCGCGGCCGCCTGTCATGCCTTTGGTTGCGGCAGGTAGCGGGTTGGCGGCCATGAACTTGGCGTCTTGGCGTCTTATCGACGTTCTCTACCGCACGGACCGCCGATGTAGCGCACCCATCCCCGCCCGGTGCGGCAGCATGGTTCCCGTTCAACGCCAAGACGCCAAGATACCGGGGTACAAAGCGCCGTCCGGGCGGGCGGATGATTGCATTATCACGCCCTCGCTCGCCGCTGGTGGGGCATCGTTTCCGAGATCTGTGCATGCGGTAGGGCATGTCCTGGCCATCTACGCTTCGACGGCGGGGGGTGGATGGCCGGGACCCGCCCGGCCATGACGATAGGGCAACAGCCGCGCAACAGCTCCGACGGCCGCGGCCATCGTCCACCAGCACGGAGCCGGCGCCGCCGGCCGGCTACCAGCCGCCTTCCAGGTACGCGCGCACCGTCTGTGCCGCGATCAGGCCCATCACCGGGATGACTTCCAGCGGATCATCCTCCAGCAGCGCATGCGCCACCACCGCAAGATCCGCGGTCCGGTCGCGATACTTCGCCTCGGTGCTGGCTTGCGCCCACAGCGCCATCAGCAGAAAGCGCTCGCCCCAGGCAGCCCGCTCCGGCGGCAGGATCTCCGCCATCACCCGCTGCATCATCCCCTTGCGGTCCGAGCGAGGCAGCCCCGCCAGGAGCTTGCTGATCTCCGGCCCGTCCTCGAACCACGAGCCGATGATCGGGTCCTCCTCCATCCAGCGCAATCCGTGCTCATGCAGCGCCGCGATCCCGCCTTCCGGCGCCTCGTCCAGTTTCAGCTCATGGAACAGCCGCTCGGCCTCGGCTTTCGGATCGAGGCGGCGGTCCTTCCATTCGCTGCCGCCGGCGACCTCGGCGACCTGCAGCAGCGGCTCCGGCGGCACGGCATTGTGCTCGATCCCGGTGGCGATGGCGTGCTGGATCGTGGCGTCGACGTAGCTCTTGTCCACCCGCGTGAAGATGCCGCCCATCTGGGCGTCCTTCAGCAGCCGGTTGACCTTGCTGCGCCCCAGGTCGACGTCGATCCAGGCATCCATCACGCCAGTGCCGTGCCGCAGCAGAACGCCGCCGAACACTCCCTTCTTGCCGCCGCGGCTGAGCGTCAGGACGCTCTGCGCGCCCGAGCCGTCGATCATCGTGGCGTAATACTCGATGTCGGCTGGAGCCTCCGGCCACGAGCCGATTTGCACCCCCGCCACCCGCGCCTTGCGCACCGCGCTGTCCACCGCCGGCCGATCGGCCGGGGGAATCCAGCTGCGGACGGCGATGATGCGGCGGAGCGCGTCGGGCGACAGCGTATCCGGACGCGCCGCCTGCTCCAGCGCCCGGGCGGCATCGCGGCGGACAGCCGAATCGTCGTCCAGCAGCATCAGCGGCACCGCGTCGCGCAGCATCGGCTGCGACGACAGCGCCAGCTCGGTCGCCAGGAAGCCGCGCAGCGTCGCCGGCATCAGCGCGCTGGAGCGCCGCAACGTCTCGACCACCTCGAACGGCGAGGTCAGCATGTTCGCCAGCTCGTCCAGGAACCCCCGCAGCATGCCCTGCATGTCGGCGGTCGGCTCCAGCTCCTGCAGCGTGAAGCCGGCGGTGGCCAGGGCGGTCTGCATCTCCTCCGACACCGGCACCCGCGCCTCGGTCAGGGCCGAGGCCATCAGGAACCAGTCTTCCTGCGGCAGCGTCTTCGCCTCGCCCAGCTTGATCAGGGTCTGCTGGTAGTCGTCCAGCATGCGCTCCGCCCAGTCCCAGCCGCGGTCCAGCCGGTAGCGGACGAATTCAAGCTGCAGCGACAGCATCTGCATGTAGCTGGTGACCAGCTTGTCGTCCCGCTGCTTGCCATCGGTCGATGCGGCCTCGATCAGGCCTTCCGTGATCACCGGCAGCGTCTGCGGCATCTGTTCCAGCCAGGTGCGATCCTCGATCGTCAGCTCCCCGTCGCGGCTGCGGGCCAGCTTCCTGGCGATCGCCTTGATGCGGCTGCGCTCGGTGCCGGTTGCCGGCGGCGGTTCGGTCGGGTCGTCACCGATCAGCGGGGCCTCGTCCTCGTCCTCCAATGCCCCCAGCAGATCTTCCATCTCCTCGTCATCGAGGTCGGGGCCTTCCAGCTCGTCCAGCAGGTCGTCGACCACGGCCTCGATCTCGTCCTTGCTGCCGGAACGGGAAACCACCTTGGCCTGCTGCAGCGTCTCGTGCTCGAAGCTCCACAGGCCCTCCACGGTCATGGCGAAGGCATTGTAGGCGGCCGAGACGCGGAACGCCGTCCAGGTCTTCAGCGCCTCGATCCGCACGTCGCAGTCGCCGTCGATCAGCTCGAACGTCTCCTCGTTCAGCACGAGGCTTTCGTTGCCGGCCAGCTTGGCGGCGGACAGCCGAGTCTTGTACTCCTCCTCGGTATCCGGATCGAAGAAGTAGTCGGCCAGCACACTCTCGGCCAGCGCGATCAGCAGTCCGTCCGTCGGGTCCGGCCTGGCCTTGCGCGGCGCGGCGGGTCGTTTGGCCATGGTGCATGCTCCCCTGTTCCGTCGGGACGGGTGCCGTCAGGTCCTGGCCGCTTCCGCCAGCGTGGCCAGGTCTGCCCTGAGCGCGGCGATTCCCTCTCCGGTTTCACTGCTCGTCGACAGTATGCGCGGATACGCCGCCGCATGCGAGCGGGCAAGCCGCCCGGCCTCCTGGATCTTACGCGCCAGGGCGGCCGGCTTGAGGCCGTCGGTCTTGGTCAGAACGATCTGGAACGTTACCGCGGCGCGATCGAGCAAAGCCATGACGTCGTGATCCGCCTGCTTCACTTCAATGCGGGCATCGAGCAGCAGCATGACCCGCCGCAAGGTCGGGCGGCCGCGCAGGTAGTCGAACATCATGCCCTGCCAGTCGGCCTTGATGTCCTTCGACGCCCGCGCATACCCATACCCCGGCATATCGACCAAGGTCAGCCGATCGGCGAGGTTGAAGAAATTGAGCTGGCGGGTGCGGCCGGGCTCCTGGGAAACCCGGGCCAGCGCCTTGCGCCCGGTCAGCGCATTCAGCAGCGACGACTTGCCGACATTCGATCGGCCGGCGAACGCAATCTCGGGGCCCGCCGGCGGCGGCAGTTGCGCCAGTTGCTGGGCCCCGAAAAAGAACGTGCAGTCCCCGGCGAACAGCAGGCGCCCGGCCTCGAGCGCCGCCTCGTCCGGGGCGGCGTCGGCGAAAGCCGGCGCCTCCGCCGTCACGTGCGCGCCAGCGAGGGCTTGGTCAGCCGCGTCTGCCGCTGGATCAGCCATTGCTGCGCGATCGAGAGGGTGTTGTTCCAGCTCCAGTAGATGATCAGCCCGGCGGGGAAGCTCGCCATCATGAAGGTGAAGACGATCGGCATGAACTGGAACAGGCGCGCCTGCGTCGGGTCCGGCGGCGGCGGGTTCATCTTCTGCTGCAGGAACATGGTGATGCCCATGATCAGCGGCCAGGCGCCCAGGTGCAGCAGCGGGAGATAGTGCGCCGGATTGAACGGGATCAGCCCGAACAGGTTGAACACGTTCGTCGGGTCCACCTGCGACAGGTCGTGGATCCAGCCGAAGAACGGCGCCTGCCGCATCTCGATGGTGACGAAAATCACCTTATACAGCGAGAAGAACACCGGGATCTGCACCAGCATCGGCAGGCAGCCCGAGGCCGGGTTGACCTTCTCCGCCTTGTACAGCCCCATCATCTCCTGCTGCATCTTCTGCGGGTCGTCCTTGAACCGCTCGCGGATCGCCGTCATCTTCGGCGACAGCAGCTTCATCTTGCTCATGGAGCGGTAGGAGTAGTTCGCCAGCGGGAAGAACAGCCCCTTGACCAGCACGGTGAACACCAGGATGGCGACGCCGAAGTTGCCGAACAGCCGGTTGAGGAAGTCCAGCGCGAAGAAAATCGGCTTGGTCAGGAAATAGAACCAGCCGAAATCCACCGCCTTGTCGAAGCTGGGGATGTGGTACTGGCTCTCGTACTGGTCCAGCAGCGACACCACCTTGGCGCCGGCGAACGTATGCGTGGTCAGCTCCGCCGAACCGCCTGCCGGGACGGTCTGCGGATCCTGGGTGATGTAGTCCGCCTGGTAATGATTGCCGTTATCGTCCTGATAGTAGAACTTCACCTTCGACGGCACCGACTGGTCGGGGATCAGCGAGGTCAGCCAGTACTTGTCGGTGATGCCCGCCCAGCCGCCCGTTGCATCGGCCTCGTAGGCGATGCCGTTCTTCTTCTCGCCCTCGCTCTTGGCCTTGCTGTAGGTGGTTTCCTGCAAGGTGCCGTCCACGACGCCCAGCAGGCCCTTGAACAGCACATAGTAGCCGGCGACCTTGGGTTCGTAGTCGCGGCGGATGCGCGACCAGGGGAACAGCTTCACCGCCTGGCCGGTGGCGTTCTTCACCGTCTGCTGGACCGAGAACATGTAGTGGTCGTCGATCGACAGCTCGATCTGGAACGTCAGCCCGGCGCCGTTGTCCCACGACAGGGTCACCGGCGTGGCCGGCGTCAGCGTCTCGGTCGAGGCGGCCCAGACCGTGTCGTTGCCGGGCAGCTTCACGTCCTCGCCCGCCGGCGCGGTCCAGCCGTACTGGATGTAGTACGGATGATCCTCCGACCGGGGCTCCAGCAGGCGCACCAGGGGCGACGAGGGGCTGATTTCCTCGTGGTAGTCCTTCAGCACCAGGTCATCCAGCCGCGCGCCCAGCAGGCTGATCGAGCCTTCGACCTGCGGCGCGTCGATCTTCACGCGCGGCACGTTGCGCGGCACCGCGGCCTGGGATGGCGTTTCGGTGGCCGGGGATGGCGCCGCGCCGGCATCGGGCGCGCCTTCGCGCGGCGTCGTCACCGGATGCTGTACGTTCGCCACGTGGCTGGTGGGCGGCATCTGCTTCGCCACGTGCGGCGCCACCAGCAACTGGAAGCCCAGCAGGATCGCCAGCGATGCCGCAATCGCCAGGAAGAGCCGTTTTTGGTCCATCAATGCCCCATCTGTCCGTCGCTCCCGGGGACGGGATCGACGCCACCTTCATGCCACGGATTGCAGCGCAGGATGCGCTTCGCCGCCAAAACCGAGCCGCGCGCCGCGCCGTGGATGCGCAGCGCCTCCACCGCATACTCGCTGCAGCTTGGCCAGAACCGGCAGTTTGCCCCGATCAGGGGGCGCACCGTCCACTGGTAGACGCGCACCGCCCCGATGCCCACGCGCGCCGCCGGGGTCATGTTACCCCGGTCCGGTTCAGCGCGCGCCGGATATCATCTTGCAGAACCATGAAATCTCGTTTGCGTGTGCTGTCGCGGCCAATCAGCACCAGGTCCACGCCGGTGACCGGACGGTCCTTCAGCACCAGCCTGGCCGCTTCCTTGAGCCGCCGCCGCGTGCGGTTGCGCACCACGGCGTTGCCGATTTTCTTCGTCACGGTGAAACCGAGCCGCGCCGGCTGGACGTCCGCACGCGCCAGGGCCTGCAGCACGACGCCGCCCACCGCTGCCTTCCGCCCGGAGGCGGCGGCGCGCAGAAACTCCGCCCGGCGCTTTAGTCGTCCCGGCTTCAAGCCGGGCGGCGCCGCGGGCTGGGCTGGCATGATTGGCATACCAGCGTACGCGTTCCGGGTCAGGCGGACAGACGCTTGCGGCCCTTGGCGCGGCGGTTGGCCAGGACCTTGCGGCCACCCACGGTCGCCATGCGGGCGCGGAATCCGTGGCGATGCTTGCGGACCAGCTTCGAGGGTTGATAGGTACGCTTCACGACGACTCTCCGAAAAACCAAGGGCACGGCGACCTGACGTCCCGTGCCTGTGCAAGCATGCCGGCGGGTGCGCCCGTTGCAGCGACCCGTCGGGGGGAGGGGCGGCTTATAGGGTCACGGCCGCACCCCGTCAATCTTTGCGCTCGAATCGGCGGCCAGCCAGTCGAGCAGCACCGTGTGGAAGCGCGCCGGCGCCTGGATC
This sequence comes from Rhodopila globiformis, assembly GCF_002937115.1. Lineage (GTDB taxonomy): Bacteria > Pseudomonadota > Alphaproteobacteria > Acetobacterales > Acetobacteraceae > Rhodopila > Rhodopila globiformis. The sequence continues at coordinate 25,656 of NZ_NHRY01000276.1, forward strand.
TGCGGCGCGTGGCCGAGGTCGGGGAATTCGACCAGCTTGGCGTTCGGGATCGCCGCGGCGGCTTCGTGGCCAAGCGCCGGGTAATTGCCCAGGGTCGGCCGGACCGAAGCGGGCGCGAGCGCCTTGCCGATGGCGGTGGTATCCTTGTCGCCGATGACCAGCAGCACCGGCATGGCGAGGTGCGGCAGCTCATATACCACCGGCTGGGTGTAGATCATGTCGTAGAGCAGCGCCGAGTTCCAGGCGACGACGTCTCGCCCGGGGCCGCGGTACATCCCGGCCAGCATTTGCACCCAGGTCTCGTAGGCGGGCTGCCAGGCGCCCGCGTAGTAGGTCGTGCATTCGTAGTCGCGGATGCGGTCCGCCGTGGTGTTGAGCTCCTGCCGGTACCAGGCGTCGACGCTCTGCCAGGGGACGCCCTTGGCTTTCCAGTCCTCCAGGCCGATTGGATCAACCAGCACCAGGCGGTCCGTGTCCTGCGAATACATCAGCCCATAGCGGATCGCCAGCATGCCGCCGGTGGAGTGCCCGGTGATCGTCGCCTTGCCGATGTGCAGCGAGTCCAGCAGCGCGTGCGTGTTCGCGGCCAGTTGCTGGAAGCTGTACTGGTAGTGCGCCGGCTTGGTGGACTTGCAGAAGCCGATCTGGTCGGGGGCGACGACGCGGAAGCCGGCTCGCGTGAGGACGGTGATGGTGGCCTGCCAGGTGGCGGCGCAGAAGTTCTTGCCGTGCAGCAGCACGACGGTGCGGCCGTTCGGGTGCGCCGGCGCGACGTCCATATATGCCATGTCCAGCGCTTCGCCCTGCGAGGTGAAGCGGTAATGGCTGACGGGCCAGGGGTAGTCGAAGCCTTGCAGGTCAGGGCCATAGGCGGGCGCGTCCGCGGCCCGGGCGGACAGTGGCAGCAGCAGGGCGGCGATCAGGCCGAGCAGCGGCAGCAGGGGAAAGAGGCGCATGACCGGGCTTTCGTGCAGCAGGTTGCGAGAACGCCGGGTCCAGTCGTCCGGTTTGCTGGACCGGCAACCGGCGACGCGGAGGTATCAGGACCTGGCGAAATGGTACAGGAGCCGTGATCAAACGCAGGGTCAATCCATCCGCCCCGGGCGGGAGGGCAAACCAGCAAATGGCCGCACGGCAGATCATCAAGAAGACCTTGGGACGAGCCTATACAAAGGGGGGACGATCAGGCCGAATAGGTCAGTCAGACGGTTGGCTGTACGGCATTCTTGTTGACATCTATCCGTCATTGACGGATAGATGTCATTGTGGAGATTGAGTTCGATCCGGCCAAGAATGAAGAAAACGCCCGGCGGCACGGCGTGTCGCTGGCATTTGGTGCGGTGGTGTTGGCGGCACGCGTCGGTGAGAGCGAGGATCGGCGGACCGATTACAGCGAGGTCAGGATCAAAGCTTTCGCCGACATTGAAGGACAGTGGTTCGCTTGCGTGTACACCATGCGCAGCGAGGTCTGTAGCATTATCTTCGGCCACCCTGTACGCCCAAAGGAGGTCAGAAAGTGGCTCGAAATGCGGTGAAGCCGACCCGGATGACAATGACCCCTGAAATGCTCGACAAAATCAAGCGAAGCGGCGTGGATTGGCAGCGGATTCGCAGGATGACCGAAGCTGAGATTGAACAGGCCATCGCTTCCGACCCGGATGCGGCTTCCCCGATGACGGACGCGAAAATCACCGCGGCACGCGTCCAATGGGTCAGACGGCGAACCGGCCTGTCGCAGTCCCAGTTCGCTGCGGCCTTCAGGATTCCGCTGCGGACACTCCAGGAATGGGAACAGGCGCGTCGCGAGCCGGACGCAACTGCGCTGGCCTATCTGACTGTTATTGAGCGTGACCCCCCGGCGGTGCAACGTGCCCTGGAGACAGCCTGACGCGATTGAGACCGGGCTAACGTCGATCACTCCGACTTGCGTAATGCAACCTCTTGCGGCCTGCCCCGCTGGACCGCGTCCGGGGTGATGCGGAAAGCCACTGTTTTGCCAATCCGGCGTGGCACCGATGGTGATGAGATGTCGTTGCTCGCCGTCGTTGCCGGCAAACCGTCAATTTGCCAGCATGCTGGCACAATTCGGGAGGCTTTGCCCATGGCAACCTTGCTCATCCGCAATATCGGGGACGATCTGCATATCCGCCTGAAGGCGCAAGCCGCCGCTCACAGGCGCTGAATGGAGGAGGAAACCCCATTTGCGTTAAAATTGGGCTGGCTGTTGCCTCCTCGTCATGGCCCGGACAAGCCGGGCCATGACGGAATGGCAAGCATCGTGCCGCCGCCACGCGATTTTAACGCCAATGGGAGGAAGCCCGCCATCTGCTCCGCCAGGCATGGCGGTCGCGCCGAGTGAGGCGCCACAGCGCTTCGGCCAAGCCATGCGCGCGATCTTCGAGCCCCTCGGCGGCATGGAGATCCCGGACATTCCGCGGGAGATGCCCCGCCAGCCGCCGGATTTCTCGGGCCGGCGTGGGATCCACCCGTGTGATCGTGCTTGACACCAACGTCATTTCCGAACTGGCGAGGCCGCAAGCAGATCCAGCTGTGATCGCCTGGGCTGACGGTCAGCCCATCGCGACGCTGTATGCAACGGCAATCAGCGAAGCCGAGATGCTCCATGGCATTGCGCTTCTTCCACCCGGCGGCCGCCGCGAGGCTCTTCATCGCGCCGTCACGACGACGTTTGCGATCTTGTTGGCTGGACGCATGCTTCCGTTCGACAGCGCCGCCGCCGCGTTCGCCGACTGGGCAGCCGATCGGCGGCGGGTGGGGAAACCGGTTCGGACGGCGGATCTTCAGATCGCTGCGATCACGCAATCACGCGGCGCGGCGGCTATCGCCACACGCAACACCCAAGACTTTGCCGGGTGCGGCGCGCCCCTGATCGATCCCTGGCGAGGCTGCTGACGATCAGATCGCTCCCATGACGCAAATCGCTGCTGCCATGGCATAAATGGGTTTCCGAGGTCCACATGGCAGGGTCACCACCGCGAATCCGACAGCACTGAGGCACGCCGTGACAACGTCCGGAGCAGCGGCGCCATGGCGTCAGGCATTGACGGCGATGCAATCATTGATGACAGTGCAATCATACTGCCTGGAGAGCTACTGCCCCAATGAGCAGCATCACGATCCGCAACCTTGATCCGGCGATCAAGGAACGGCTGCGCATCCGCGCCGCAGAGCATGGCCATTCGATGGAGGCTGAAGCACACCGCATCCTGCAGGCCGCCCTGCAGGCCTCGCCCCGGAGGCGCGCGCGTAGCTTCTATGACCGCATCCATGACCGCTTCGCGGCTCTCGGCGGTATCGACCTGGAGTTGCCTCCCCGCGAGCCCGGCCGCGAGCCGCCCCGGTTCGATTGATGTTCATCCTCGATACGTACATCCTGTCCGCGATGATGCGCCTTGATCGTGTCCCGGAGGTTGCCGCCTGGATGGAGGCACAGGACGAGCGGCGGTTGTTCACTGCGACTATCTCGCAGGCGGAATTCTTCGCGGGTCTTGCCGTCATGGCGGACGGCCGCCGCCGCCGCGACCTCGAGAAGACCGCGCGTGAGATGTTCGACGAATTCGAGGAGCGCCTCCTGCCGTTCGACCAAGGCGCGGCGATGGCATACGCCGCGCTGTTCGCTTTTCGTCGGCAGGCCGGCCGCCCGGCCGCCCCGCACGACCTCATGATCGCCGCAATCGCGCGGGCGACCGGGGCGTACATGGTTACCCGCGATGTCGAAGGCTTCGCAGGTTGCGGCGTGACCGTCATCAATCCCTGGGCGCCGGCATGACCGGTGCGGTGGTTGTCGCCCCCGCCATGGAGCCGCCACTCGTGCCGCCGCTCGGCGCGGTCGCGGCCGTTCTCTCTCCGTCATGGCCGGGCGCCAGTCCCGGCCATCTGCGCTTCGACAGCGGCGGGTAGATGGCCGGGACACGCCCGGCCATGACGATAAGAAGACGACCCTGTCCTATGCCGCCGCCGCGACCGCCTTCCCGCCGGACAGCCGGAAGATCCGGTCCAGCCGCTCGACCCCGGTCAGCCGGTGGGTGATCAGGATGATCGTCCGTCCCGCCGCCGTGTCGTTCAGAGTCTCCAGGAACGCCCGCTCGGTCTCCGCGTCCAGCCCGGCGCACGGCTCGTCCAGGATCAGGATCGGCGCCGGCGACAGCAGCGCCCGGGCCAGCGCCAGGCGGCGTCCCTGGCCGCCGGAGAAGCGCGTGCCGCCCTCGCCCACCCAGGTCTCCAGCTTGTCCGGCAGCGCCCGCACCACGTCGCCGATGCGCGCCGAGTCCAGCGCCGCCCACAGCGACACCTCGTCGGCGTCGGGCCGGGCCAGCAGCAGGTTGGCACGGATCGTGTCGTCGAACAGGTGCGTGGTCTGCCCCAGCCAGCCGATACGGGCACGCACCAGCGCCGCCGGCAGGAAGGCGATGTCGGTGCCGCCCAGGGTAACCTGCCCGGAGCGCGGCGCCACCACCTTCAGCGCCAGCGCCGCCAGGGTGGATTTCCCCGCGCCCGACGGACCAAGCAGCGCCACGCGGGCGCCTTCCGGCACCTCCAGCGTCAGGCCGTCGAACACCAGGGGCCGATCGGGAGACCAGCGGAACTGCACGCCTTCGAAGCGCAGGGTCGTGCGTTCGGGCATCGCCACCGGATCGGCCGGATCGGGCACCGGCACCGGCGCGTCGGCCGCCTCCATCACCCGATGCGCCGCGGCGGCGGCATGGCCGGCGGCGGCGCCGGCGCGCGGCAGGCCACTGATCGCCTCGAACGCCGCCACTACCAGGAAGGCGGCCGCGACCGCCGCCGCCGGATGGGCGCCGGCCTCGGACAGCACCGCCAGCACGGCCAACTGGGCACACAGGAAGGCGCCGGCGCTGGCCAAGGCAAGGCGGCCCGCCATCGCCTTCTGCGCGGCGAACAGCTTGGCCTCCTTGCTCTGCACCGCCGCCAGCATGCGGCCCTCGGCGGCAAAGGCGCGAACCTCGCGCAGGCCGGTCAGGGCGTCCAGCGCGGCGATGCGCAGCGCGCCGGCCTCCACCGCCAGGCCGGTGCCGGTGCGCATCGACACGCGCGCCGCGATCCAGGGCAGCACGAAGGCGGCAATGGCGAACAGCACGCCGACCTCGATCGACAGCGCCGCCGAACGGTGCCCGATCAGCAGCACGATCGCCGGCAGCAGCAGCATCGCGCCCATCAGCGGCAGGATGATGCGTAGGTACAAGCCGTCCAGCGCCTCCACGTCACCCACCAGGCGCGCCAGCATGTCGCCGGCCTGGCGGAAGCCCAGGCCCCCTGCCCCGGTCCGCGCCAGCGACTGGAAGAACCACACCCGCAGATCGGCCAGCGCGCGGAACGTGGCGCTGTGGGTCACCACCCGTTCCAGGTAGCGCAGCACCACGCGGCTGACGCCCAGGAAGCGCAGCACGAACGGCAGCGTCACCACGCCGGCCGCCGCGGCGCCGATGGCATAGCCCGAGACGGTCATCAGGCCGACGCCGGCCTCCAGCGCCGCCAGGGAGATGATCACACCGATCGCCAGCCAGATGAACTGGCCGCCCCAGATCAGCAGAATTCGTGTCAGGGGAGCCATCATGCCACACCTCGCGCCGAGACGGCCTTGCCATGCCGCAGATCCAGCCGCCGTCCGCCGAAGCCGTGCGCGGCGGAGGAATGGCTTGCCAGGATCACCGTCCGGCCGATGGCCAGGCGGCTGAGGCTTTCGAACACGTCCTTCTCCGTCGCCGGGTCCAGGTGCGCCGTCGGCTCATCCAGCAGCAGCAGCGGCGCATTCTTGAGGTAGGCGCGGGCGATCGCCACCCGCTGCGCCTGGCCGCCGGACAGGCCGTAGCCGCCCTCGCCGATCATCGTATCCAGCCCCCGCGGCAGGCCGGAGACGAAGGAGTCCAGCTTGGCGGCGCGGGCGGCGTCGGCGACTTCCTCGGCCGTCGCCTCGGGCCGCGCGAACAGGATGTTGTCGCGGATCGAGCCGGCGAACAGCACCGGGCGCTGGCCGATCCAGGCCGTCAGCCGCGACAGCGCCTGCGGCACGAGGTCGGTGATGTCGGCGCCGTTGAGGGTGACGCGGCCGCTGTCGGGGTGCACGAAGCCCAGCAGGATCTCGATCACCGAGGACTTGCCCGACCCCGACGGGCCGGCCAGCACCAGCGTCTCCCCGGCCGCGAGGCGGAAGGACAGCTCGTCCAGCGCCGGGCCGCGGGCGGGGTCCCAGGTCAGGGTGACGTTGTCGAACGCGACGGTGACGCCGCGGGCGTTGACGGTGCGGATTTCCGCCGGCGGCACCGGCTGCGGCAGCGGCGGCAGGTCAACCAGGGATTCCGCCGCGCCGGTGGCATGCAGGCGGTCCTGGTAGGCGGCCGAGTAGGTCCGCAGCGGCGCGAAGAACTCCGGCGTCAGCAGCAGCACGGCCAGGGCTGGCCACAGGTCCGCGGTGAAGGCGGCGTCGCCGCTGTTGCGCAGGGTGAAGAAATAATGAATCGCCAGCACCACCATGGCGCCCGCGGCGGCGATGTCCAGCACCATCGAGGACAGGAACGCCACCCGCAGCACTCGCATGGTGCGGATGCGCAGTTCCTTTGCCGCCCGCGCCAGCGCCTGCGCCTCGTCCTGGGCGCGGCCATACAGAACGATGGTGGCGATGCCGCGGACGCGGTCGAGGAACCGGGCCTGCAGCCGGGCCAGCGCCAGGAACTGGGTGCGCGAGGCCGCCGCGGCGCCGATGCCGGCGACCGCCATGCCCACCGGCACCAGCAGCCCGAACCCCGCCACGATCAGCGCGGCCCGGGGATCGGCGTACAGCACCGCCAGCAGCACGATGACCGGGCCGGCCATGGCGAAGGTTTCCGCCGGGACGTAGCGGGAGAACAGGCCGTCCAGCGCCTCCACCCGGTCGACCACGATGGTGGCGAGGTCGCCGGAGTGCCGGCTGCGCAGCAAGGCGGGACCGGCATGCAGCAGGCGCGTCAACGCGTCGCTGCGCAGCCGCCGCCTGGCCGCGGCGCCGGCGGAGAACGCCGCCTGCTCGGTCAGGTAGGACAGCACGGCCCGCACCAGCGCCAATGTGCCGAAGACGGCCAGGGCCAACAGCGGGATCTCGCCGCCGGCGAAGGCCCGGGCGAGAACCGTGGCGGCGGCGAACGCCTGCCCGATCGCCAGAACCTGACCGATGACATGCAAGACGAGCACGGGACGCGCCGCGCGGACACCCGCGCGTTGTTCCCGCCGCAGCCATGACCTCGCGGCTGCCTTGGTGGTATCTGCCTGCGCCATGATGGGGCGACTTAACCCAGCCGGACGGCGAAAGACAGCCCGCCGTGGCCATAGAGCCGGTTAAAAAGCCGCAAAGGTACCGTCATGCGGGCCGGCACCCGGGGCGCTTGCGTTGCCTTGACCCGCGCCGCGGGAATGGCCCGTTGGCAGGACCATTTATTTGCAGAAATCACTTTCATGACATCTCCTTCCACGTGCATATCTGAAAATGTGCAACTTATCTCAATAAAATCACAATATGTTGAAAGCTATTGCCCCGGGGAGAACCCCCGGCTCTGCCGGGGTGGCTGTCAGAGTTCGACATTTCCGGGAGTATGTTCTTCGCCGTTGGGGCGCATGTCGCTCGCGTCTGCGCAGCGGCACTCTCTTGCGCCTTGGCCGGTTGCGAAAAGGCCCCTTTGAGGGGCCCGCAACCGAAAAGCCTCCGGCTCTGCCGGAGGATTTTTACTTTGATACATGTGCATGAACGTATCATTTGGTATAACGGTGCGAAGCTCACCGGGTGTCCAAATGATGCAACAGATCGACTGCGCACCGGCCTGCCGATCGGCCGAAATGGCAGAGGATGGGATGCACCGACGGATAAGCGAGGCGGGACAGGCGATCACGGTGCTCTGCCGCTCCCCGCCGGCGCTGGAAGCCCAACTCGCGGCTGCCCAGCGGGACTGCGCGCGCTACAAGGCCGCCTGGCTCGCCGCCCAGCGGCTGGAGACGCTCGGCTTGCTGGCCGGCGGCATGGCGCATGATTTCAACAATGTGCTGCAGGCGGTCCTGACGGTCGCATCGCTGCTGCGCCGTCACCCGGCGGATCATGACCGGGTGCTGCGCCAGGCCGCGATGCTGGAGCGCGCCACCGAACGCGGCATGGCCATCACCAGCCGCCTGCTGGCGCACAGCCGCGTCCAGGAGGCGGGGATCGAGACAGTCGATCCGAATATCCTGTTGCCGCACGTGCGTGACTCCCTGCTGGCGGCGATGCCGGACCTTGCCATCGCGGTTGACGCCATTGCCGATCTGCCGTCGTTGAAGACGGATCGCGCCCAGTTGGAAATGACGCTGATCAACCTGGCCAACAATGCGCGCGACGCGATGATCGGCATGTCCGGGCGGATCAGCCTGTCGGCCAGATGGACAACCGAGGTCCCTCACCAACCGGACCTGGCCTGTCCGCATGGCTTCGTCTGTTTCGCCGTGCAGGACGCCGGCACCGGCATGGACGCGGAAATGGTGGCGCGCGCGACCGAGCCGTTCTTCACCACCAAGCCGGCGGGCAAGGGCACCGGCCTCGGCCTGGCCCTGGCGCATCGCTTTGCCCGCCAGTCCGGCGGCGCGCTGGCCATCGACAGCCGCCCGGGCGAGGGCACCACGGTACGGCTGTACCTGCCGGCCCGGCAGGAGACGTGCGCCTCGGCCGCCGGGTCCGGGACCTGCTTCGCCGTGCCGGGTCCGGTCGTGCTGCTGGCCGGGGACGAACCCGTGGAGCGTGACGGGCTGCGCACCAGCCTGCTGGCCCGCGGCTTCCGCGTGATGGATGCCGACTGCGCCGAAGATGGCATGCAACCCGACCTGCTGGTGGCGGACCTGTCGCCGGACCGGCAGCCGGCGGCGGTTTGCGCCTGGCGACGCCGCCTGCCGGGCTTGCCCGTGGTGGCCCTGTTCGATGACGGCGCGCCGCAGCCCGCGCTTGACGGCGCCGTCATCCGCCTGGCCCGGCCGATCGCGCCGCCCGAGGTTGCCGCGGCGGCGGCGCGGTTGCTGGCCGAGACCGGTCAGTACATCACGTCCCCGCCGTTGGGCGAGAGGGTCGCGCCGACATAGAAGCCGCCCTCCGGCCCGGCCAGCAGCAGGGCGGTGGCGGCGATTTCCTCCGGCCGCCCGAACCGACCCGCCGGCAGTGCCCGGATGAATGCCTGCCGATCGGCCGGGTCCATGGTGGCGGTCAGGTCGGTGTCGATGGGGCCGGGGGCGATGGCGTTGACGCGGATGCCGCGCGGCGCGGCCTCCCATGACAGGGCGCGGGTGAAGCCGATGATCCCGGCCTTGGCGGCGGCATACGGCGCGGCATTGGCGGCACCCTTCAGCCCGCGCTGCGAGGCGACGTTGATGATGCAGCCCCGTCCGCGCGCCAGCATCGCCGGCCAGACCGCCTGCGCCATGAAGAACATGCCCTTCAGGTGGACCGACAGGATGCGGTCGAACTCGGCCTCGGTGTAGGCTTCGAACGGCTTGCGGATGTTCATCCCGGCGTTGTTGAACAGGATGTCGATCGGCCCGAGTTCGGCGGCCGCCGAGTCGGCGAAGGCCCGCGCCGCGGCGATGTCGGCGACGTCGACCGAGCGGTGCAGGACACGCCGGCCGAGCGCGCGGATCTCGGCTTCCGTGGCGTCGGCCTGCGCCGCGTCATCCAGGTGGCAGAAAGCGATGTCGGCGCCCTCCTGCGCGAACAGCAGGGCTGTCGCCCGGCCGATGCCACGTGATCCACCCGTGACCAATGCGATCTGGCCTTGTAATTTCATTGCCTCGCCTTCCTTTAAGGTCGCGGCATGTTGCCGGTGACCACAGCCTGAACCAAGGTCTGTTTCCCGATGCTGATTGCCCGCACTCTTCCTGACCTGCGTGACGCCTGCATGCGCCTGCGCCGACACGCCGGCTCCCTGGCCCTGGTGCCGACAATGGGGGCGCTGCACGAGGGCCATCGGACGCTGGTGCGCCGCGCCGTTGCGTCCGGGGCGGCGGCGGTGGCGTCGGTGTTCGTCAACCCGCTGCAGTTCGGGCCGAACGAGGACCTTGCGCTGTATCCGCGCGACGAGGCGGGCGACCTGGCGGCACTGGAGGCCGAGGGCTGCGCGCTGGCTTGGTTGCCGGACGTGGCGACGATGTATCCGGACGATGCGGAGACCACGGTGGTCGTTGCCGGCCCGGCCGAGCGGTGGGAAGGCGACGCCCGCCCCGGCCATTTCCGCGGCGTGGCGACGGTGTGCGCCAAGCTGTTCGGCCAGGTGCGGCCGGACCGCGCCTATTTCGGCGAGAAGGACTGGCAGCAGCTTCAGGTGGTGAAGCGGATGGCCGCCGACTTGCTGCTGCCGCTGGAGATCGTTGGGGTGGAGACGGTGCGGGAGGCCGACGGGCTGGCGCTGTCGTCCCGCAACCGGTTCCTCTCGGCGGCGGAGCGGACGGTGGCCCCGCGGCTGAATGCCGCCTTGCGGGCGGCCGCGGCACGGATCGCGGCCGGTGAAGCCGCGGACGCGCCGCTGGCGGAGGCTCGGGCCGACCTGGGCGCTGCCGGCTTTCTGGTCAACTATTTCGCGCTGGTGGATGGGCCAAGCCTGACGCCGATTGCCGCCGCGGCGCCGGACGCGCGCCTGATCGCGGCGGCGAAGCTGGGCGCCGTGCGGCTGCTGGACAACATCCCCGTTCGCTGAGGCGGCTGGCAGAACCGCGCACACGGCCGCCCGCCTGGGTTGGCGCGCCGCGCCGCCCATCGCCGCCGTGGTACACATCTACCATCGCCGGCATGCCGCGCCCCATCGTCATGGCTGGGCGTGTCCCGGCCGTGACGCTAGGGAGACGATCTTGAGGGTGACGATGAGGCGACGCGGGTGCGATGCCCCCGGTATCAGATTGTGTAGTTGAACGACTGGTACGCCAGGTCGCTCAGCGTCTGGTTCATCGACCGGGACGGTTCGTCGGTCTCGGCAATCCGCACCACCTTGGCGGGAACGCCTGCCATCGTCGCGTGCGGGGGTACCGGCTTCAGCACCACCGACCCGGCGGCGATGCGGGCATGCTCGCCGACTTCGATGTTGCCCAGGATGGCCGCGCCGGCGCCGATGACCACGCCGTGCCGCACTTTCGGATGCCGATCGCCATGCTCCTTGCCGCTGCCGCCCAGGGTGACGTGGTGCAGCATCGAGACGTTGTCGCCGAGCGTGGCGGTCTCTCCCACCACAAGGCCGGTGGCGTGATCCAGGAAGATGCCATGCCCGAACCGCGCCGCCGGATGGATGTCGGTCTGGAACACCTCGGACGAGCGGCTTTGCAGGTACAGGGCGAAATCCCGCTCCCCGTGGCTCCACAGCCAGTGGTTCAGCCGGTGCGCCTGGATCGCGTGGAAGCCCTTGAAATACAACAAAGGCTCGATCAGCCGATCGCAGGCCGGATCGCGTTCCAGCACCGCGGCGATGTCGGCCTTGGCGGCCTCGACGATGCAGGGGTCGTCGGCGCACGCCTTGGCGAAGGCCTGCACGATCAGCGGCAGGGAGACGACGTCGTTGCGCAGGCGCGCGGCGACGCGGTGGAACACCGCCGTCTCGAAACTGGGCTGGTTGAGGATCGAGTCGAAGAACAACGGCGCCAGCTTGGGCTCCCGCTCATAGGCTTCCTCGGCTTCGCGCCGCAGGCGGGCCCACAGGGCGTCGGTGACAGCCGCCGTATCGTCCTGAGGAACCAGGGTCAGGCGGCAGGGGTTCGGGCGCTGCATGGTGGTTCCCGATCAAGAGTTGCTGCCGCCCTGTTATAGAGCGGTTTCCCTTCATGTTCGGATCAAACCCGCGTTCGTCAACACCTCGGGCGAAAAACAGTCACCGGCCGCAGGGACGGCCCCCCGAACCGTCAGGCTGGCGTCCGCGTCAGCCCGGCGTTTTGCCCACTGTGTCCGCGGCATAGGCGTCACGCGCGCCCAGCGGCTTGGCATGTCCCTCGGTCGAATCCGCCACCGTCTGCCGCTCGGCCTGGGCATTGATCACCGCGCCGAGCAGGGCGACGAAGGCCGAGAGATACAGCCAGGTCAGCATCACGACCACCCCGCCGAGCGCGCCGTAGGTCTTGTTGTAGCTGTTGAAGTGGCTGACGTAGACGGAAAAGCCGATGGAGCCGACGATCCACAGCACCGTGGCAACGATGGCGCCCGGCGTCACCCAGCGCCAGCGCGCCTCCTTGCGGTCCGGCGCGTAGCGATACAGCACCGCCAGGCCGGTCATCACCACGACGATCAGCAGCGGCCATTCCAGCCCCAGCACCGCCCACTGCCCCACCACGCCCAGCCCGATCCAGCCGACCATCGCCGGCAGGACGCCGACCAGGGCGATGGTGATGACGCCGCCGATCAGCGTCAGGATGGTCAGGCCGATGGCGATCAGGTTGAACCTGAAGAAGCTGCGGGTCTCCTTCTGCTGGTAGGCGATATCCAGGGCGGTGATCAGTCCGCTCATGCCGCGCGAGGCGCTCCAGAGCGCGAACAGCAGCGTCACCACGGCGCTGAGGCCGAGCGTTCCGCTGGAAGCGCTGACCAGGCTGTGCAGTTCGTTGCCGATCATCTCGGCGGTTTGCGGCGGCAGCACGGTCGAAAGCGAGGCGACCTGCTGCTCGACCTGCTTCGGGTCCAGCAGCAGCCCATAGATCGAAACCAGGGCGGCCAGGCCCGGGAACAGCGCCAGGATAATGGCGTAGGTCACGCCGCCAGAAACCAGGAAGAGGTTGCTCTCCTGGACCTCGCCCCACGTCCGCACCAGGATGTCGCGCCAACCGCGCGGAGGGATCTGCGTCGGTTCCTCGGCACCGCGGCCGCGGCTCGCCGATGGGCCGGTCTGCGGCTGGGGATCCGTGGTGGCTTGCCGGGGCGCCAGTTCCCCCAGGTCGTCCTTCAGTTTGTTCAGCCGCTCCGACGCTCCCATGCGATGGCTCCCCTGCTGATCAGGCGGTGAACGGACGCAGGACGAACAGGTTGCGGCGCGCCGACGATTTCCGCGTCGCAATCTGTCACCCGCGTGCCCGGTCCGGCGTGCAGCCGTGGCGAACGGATCAAACGAGGGATGCCGCCGGCTCCAGCAGGTCCGGCCCGTCGTTGCGCACGTTGCCGACGCGCTTGTCCACCGGCCAGAGCCGCAGCACATCCTCGGGCGACGGGCGCAGCAGTGCCTGCGGATCGCCCTCGGCCTCGCCCAGCCAGACCGGCCAGTCGGCCGGCTCCAGGATCACCGGCATGCGCTCGTGCAAGGCCGCCATCTGCCGGTTGGCGTGCGTCGTCAGGATGGCGAAGCTGCGCAGGATCTCGCCGTCCGGCGCGCGCCAGCCTTCCCAGATGCCGGCGAAGGCCATCGGCTCGCCATCCGCGCGGGCGATCGCGAACGGTGTCTTGCCGCCGGGATCGGCTCGCCACTCATAGAAGGCCGCCGCCGGCACAAGACAGCGGCGTTTGGCGAAGGCGGCGCGGAACATGCCGGAGGACGCGACGGTCTCCGCCCGCGCGTTGATCGGGCGGCGGGCCGTCTTGAGGTCCTTGGTGAACGCCGGCACGAAGCCCCAGTTCAGCAGGTCCAGATGGCGTTCGCCGGTGTCGGGGTGCCGGCGTACCACGGGCGCGTCCATGCGCGGCGCCATGTTCCACGTCGGCTTCAGGTTCGGCAGTGGATTGGTAGTCCCGAACAGCCGGGCGATCAGGTCCGGAGGCAGGAAACTAGCATAGCGTCCGCACATGCTGGGTACAGTGCGACAAACCGCGCGGTTGGGGAAGCCTCTGTCGCTGTCGTGACAGTGGGGCGAGGACCCGGCGCCAAATTCTTCTCCGTCCACCACGTTGGCCTGACGCGGGTGGGACGAGTCCTCCCGCTCGCGCCGTTATGAGGGAACGCCGCCCCGGCCACGCCATTCCGACAGGATGGACAGGATGGAACGGCAAAGGACGGACGCATGAAGGCACTTGCATGGCACGGCAAAGGCAGCATGCGCTGCGATACCGTTCCGGACCCGAAAATCGAGCATCCGCGCGACGCGATCATCAAGGTGACCGCCTGCGCGATCTGCGGCTCCGACCTGCACATCTACGACGGTGTCATTCCGTCGATGCAGCACGGCGATATCCTCGGCCACGAAACAATGGGCGAGGTCGTCGAACTCGGCTCCGAAACGAAGAACCTGAGGATCGGCGACCGCGTGGTGGTGCCGTTCACCATTTCGTGCGGCGAGTGCTTCTTCTGCAGGCGCGGCTTCTACTCGGGCTGCGAGCGGACCAATCCGGACAAGTTGAAAGCCGAGAAACTGTGGGGACATTCGCCGGCCGGACTGTTCGGCTATTCGCACCTGCTGGGCGGCTATGCTGGCGGACAGGCCGAATACTTACGCGTGCCATACGCCGATGTGGGGCCGATCAAGGTGCCGGACGGGCTGACGGATGAACAGGTGCTGTTCCTGTCGGACATTTTCCCGACCGGCTACATGGCTGCGGATTTCTGCAACATCCAGCACGGCGACACCATCGCCATCTGGGGCTGCGGCCCCGTCGGCCAGTTCGCCATCCGCAGCGCGTTCCTGCTGGGCGCCGGCCGGGTGATCGCGATCGATACGGTGCCGGAGCGGCTGGCGATGGCGCGCGAAACCGGGGCGCTGACGATCGATTTCAAGGCCGAGGATGTCTATGACCGCATCCAGGACCTGACCGCCGGCCGCGGCGCGGACGCCTGTATCGACGCGGTCGGCACCGAGGCGGATGCCACCGGCAGCGCCGACTCCCTCGTCGACCGCGTCAAGGTCGCCACCTTCATGGGCACCGACCGGCCGCACGTGCTGCGTCAGGCGATTCATTGCTGCCGCAACTTCGGCACCGTTTCGGTTGTCGGCGTCTATGGCGGCTTCCTCGACAAGGTGCCGATGGGCTCGGCGATCAACCGCGGGCTGACCTTCCGCATGGCGCAGACGCCGGTGCAGCACTACCTGCCGAAGCTGATGGAGCGCATCCAGAAGGGCGAGATCGATCCGTCGTTCGTCATCACCCACCGGGCTAAGCTCGAGGACGGGCCGGAGCTGTACAGGACGTTCCGGGACAAGCAGGACGGCTGCATCAAGGTCGTCATGAAACCCTGACAGCGGAGCATCATCATGGCCTCGGACACAAGCGCGCTGGCAGTCGTCACCGGCGCCTCCAGCGGCATCGGCCTGGAACTGGCGAAATGCTGCGCAAGAAACGGATTCGACCTGCTGATCGTTGCGGATGAGCCGGAGATAGAGCAGGCCGCTTCCACCCTGCGCCACCTCGGCGTCAAGGTCGATGCGATCGAGGCGGACCTGTCCACGATCGAAGGCGTCGACAAGCTGTATCTGGCGATCGGCAACCGCCCGGTAGAGGCGCTGCTGGCCAATGCCGGACGGGGCCTGGGGAAAGCCTACCTTGACCAGGATTTCGCGGCGGCGCGCAAGGTTGTCGACACCAACATCATCGGCACGATCTACCTGATCCACAGGGTTGGCCGCGACATGCGTGACCGCAGGCGCGGCCGCATCCTGATCACCGGCTCGATCGCCGGGTTCATGCCGGGCGCGTATCAGGCGGTGTACAACGCCACCAAGGCCTTCCTCGACTCGTTCTCGTTCGCCCTGCGGCACGAGGTCGCGGGCGACGGCATCACCGTCACCTGCCTGATGCCCGGCGCCACCGAGACGGATTTCTTTGAACGCGCCGATCTGACGGATACCAGGATGGGCGCGGTCCGCAAGGACGATCCGGCGATGGTGGCCGAACAGGGCTTCGCTGCGATGATGCAGGGCCAGGGCGATGTCGTCACCGGCTGGCACAACAAGCTGATGACGGCGATCGCGTCGGTGACGCCGTCCGACCTGCTGGCGAGGGCGCACAAGGCGATGGCGCAGCCCGGAACGGCGAAGCGGTGACCGTTTTGCCAGGATAAGGGAAGACAGGGCGCGATCACCAGCGGGGACGCTTGTCAATCCCGGGGCTTGTCTTGCTATGCTCATTGTGACAGACCTCGACCGGAGACGTTTTGGCGCGATATAGGAGCTGAAACGATATAAATAGGTGCCGGGGATGCCGTCGTTTGCTCGCGGTTTCATGAGTGCACGCGGGATGCTGCTTGGTTGCCTGGTTCTTACCACGGCACAGGCGGGGCCATTGGCTCCGCCGACCGAGGCCGCCCATCCCCGCCCCGAGCCGACGGTCAGGATCAAGAAGCACGGTTCCGCTCATGCCCGGCGTTCCGTCAAAGCCGCCCATTCGTTCCACAATAGAAACAGAGCCGCGCCGCGACGGCAAACTGACGCCAACCGGGCCGAAGTCAACCGGGCCGACGTCAACCGGGAGGTCATGCGCGCCATTCGTGTTGCGGAACGGAAAGCCAAGGCCGATCCGGCGGTCCTGACGGTGATCGCCTGGCAGGAAAGCCGCTTCGATCCGAAGGCACGCAACCAGCACTCCTCGGCACGCGGGCTGCTTCAGTTCACTACGGTAACATGGCTGACGGTCGTCCGAGACTTCGGCGCGCGGCACGGACTTGCGCGTTATGCCGCGGCGATCAAGACTGGCCGCGACGGCCGGCTGACGGTCACGCCGCATGCGCTGCGCCGGAAGATCCTGGCGCTGCGCGACAACCCCGAGCTGGCGGCGATCATGGCGGCGGAACGGCTGCAGCAGGAGCGCGGCGCGCTCGAGGCGCAGCTCGGGCGGCCGGCAAGACCGGCTGACCTGTACATGCTGCATTTCCTCGGCCCGACCGGCGCGCGGGAATTCCTGACCGCGCTGGCACGGAGTCCGAACAAGCCGAGCATCGACGTCGTCGGGCGCGTCGCCGAGCCGAACCGCAGCCTGTTCATCCGCGACGGCCACGTGCTGACGGTCGCCGATACCTACAATATGATAGAGGCCGCGCTGCGGTAGCCGGACACGGCGCCCGGCTGCCCGGGGCCGACGCAGGACAGCGCAAGGTCGGGACGGTCGGAAATCAGCCCGTCCACGTCCCAGGCAACCAGCCGAACCATGTCAGCCGGCGTGTTGACCGTCCAGGGCAGCACCGAGAGACCCACGGCGTGGGCCTCCCGCACCTGCGCCTCGGTCAGATCGGCTGCGTCCGGCGCCCAGACCGGACCGCCTTCCGCGGCCACGCAGGCCGGGATCGACGCGACGTCGACGATGCCGTCCCACCACAGGGCGGACTCCCGCACCGTCTCCGCCCGCGTCAGCCAGGCGAGCCGGACGTCCGGCCGCCGCCGGCGGACATGGCGCTGCACCCGCCAGTCGAAGGATTCGATCGTGACGCGGGCGGCCGCGCCGGCGGCGTCGATCACCGCCAGCGTGGCGTCGGCCAGGACGGTCGGCGGCGCGGTCCGCTCCGGATGGCGCGGGTCGCTCTTGACCTCGATGGTGAAGCGCGCCGCCGGCAGGGCCGCCAGCACGGCGGCAAGGGTCGGGATGCGTGCGCCGTCGATCGGGCGCTGGCCGGGAAACAAGGCCGCGGTCGGCGATCCGGGACGCAGCCGGCCGACGTCATAAGCTTGCAGTTCCTGGCAGGTCAGTGAGCGGAGCAGCGGGCCCGGACCCTCCAGCCACGCACCGGCGGTGCCGCGGACGAGGTCCGGGTTCAGCGCGGGGTCATGGCAGACCACCACGATACCGTCCGCGGTCATGCCGACGTCCAGTTCGAACGCCGTCACGCCGAGAGCGGCGGCGGCCAGGAAACCTTCCAGTGTGCTTTCCGGGAACAGGCCGCGCGCGCCGCGATGCCCTTGTATGTCGATCTGTCGTGTCATCTGACGCCCGAGCCAACCCTGTGAAACAGAAGCGGCATGAATAGCCAGGAAATCACCGCCAGGCTCAAGCAGCACGAAGCCGTGCCTCGCCATCCAGGACGCCACCTACGCCGCCCTGTTCGACTCTCGCGCCCGCGGTAATGCCCGTCCCGACAGCGACACGGACATCATGATTGAACTGGATCCCGCAGCGCCGGTTTGGGGGCTGGGACTGTGTTGGGATCAAGGAGTACATTGAAGGCTTGTTCGAGGAATAGGTCGGTGTTGTTAATCTTACTGTGTCAAAAGTTGCAGGAAAGTCAATATTATCAATGGCTTATGGTAAACCACACCGCGTAAGAAAACCGCGCAATTTCAATATGTTAGACAGAAATTGACACAGTAAGATTAATCGCGACGGGCCAAGCGATACGTGCGCCCAATGGCTCTTGCCGATGTCATCGATGCCTTCTGATACCGGCTCGACGCACCGCTGGCTGTTTCGCATCAGGCATCACATGGTGATGGCCAAGAGTTTTGTGGCCGGCATCGATTATGATCAGTAAAAATGCTGGCATCGGTCAACCGAAGGGCGGAGCTATTGCCGCCCATCGGGGTGATACGCCGCCCATGACCAGCGCAACCCAAGAACGCCAACCGGCGCTGGCCGCCGCTGTAATTTATAACGGCGGCGGACGGCCGCTTAGGGCCTAAGGCAGAATAAATGCTCCGCTTGTCGCACGGACGCTCCAACCGTCATGGCCGGCGCAGGCCGGCCATCCACGCCTTTTGCCCCGATCAGCAGCGCAAGGCATGTGTGGCGGCCCTGCGGGCGCCATGACGCGGAAGGGCCAGTGCGCCGCGGTGGAGCGGTATTTTGGCTCAAGCCGTTAGCCGATCGTGGTGCGCGCTGTGGCCGGGCTGAGCGTGGCTGCGTGCTCCTCCGAAATATCGCGATTGGTGTAGTCAGGCAGGAACATCACGACGACAGCGCTGACCAGCCCGCAGAGGACAAGATAGGCGCCGACCGCATAGCCCGACCCGAACGTCGCCAGCAGGGCAGTGGCGATCAGCGGCGCAGGACCGCCGGCAACGATCGAGGCGGCCTGGTAGCCGAGCGAGGCGCCGCTGTAGCGCAGCCGCGGCGTGAAGCATTCCGCGATCAGCGCCGCCTGCGGGCCATATACCATCGAGTGCGGTACCATCGAGAGCACGATGGCGATGAAGATGATCGTCGGATTAGCCGTGTTCAACAGCGGGAAATAGACCACGGCATACGCGGCCGTGGCCAGCGCGCCGATGAAATACATGCGCCGGCGCCCGATCCGGTCCGAGAGGGATCCGAATACCGAGATCAGCATCATGTCCACCGCCGCCGCCACCACCACCGCGATCAGCAGGAAATTCCGCGAGGCGTGGAGCACGTTCAGGCCGTAGGTAAAGACGAAGGCAAAATAGATATACGCTGGCGCCTGCTCGGCCATGCGGACCAGCGCTGTGAGCACGATCTCCTTCGGTTGGCGCTTCACCACTTCGAGCACCGGCACGCGCTCGATGCGGTTCTCCGCAGCAATTCGCTGGAAGGTAGGCGTCTCGAGAATGCCGAGCCGGATCCAGAGCCCAATCCCCACCATGACGATGCTAAGGAAAAATGGCACGCGCCAGCCCCAGGCGAGGAACGCCTCGGTTGACATCGACGCGCTGAATACGAGCACCGCGACATTCGCCAGCAACAGGCCGCCGGGCCCACCCAGCTGCGGAAACGACGCGATCAGCCCGCGATTGTGGTTGCCCTTCGCCCATTCCATCGCCAGCAGCACCGAGCCGCCCCACTCACCGCCTACCCCGACGCCCTGGATGAAGCGAAGGACGGTCAGGATCACACCGCCCCAGATGCCGATGCTCGCATAGGTCGGCACCAGGCCCACGGCGAAGGTGGCCATGCCGCTGATGAGCAAGGTGGCGATGAGCGTCGCCTTGCGGCCGATGCGGTCGCCGTAGTGGCCGAAGATCGCCGCGCCGATCGGACGCGCGATGAAGCCGACGGCGAAGGTGGCAAACGCTGCCAGCGTGCCAACCAGCGGATCCTCTTTCGGGAAGTACAGCTTGGCGAACACGAGAGCGGCGACCTGGCCGTACAGCAGGAAGTCGTACCACTCGATGGTCGTTCCCACCACGCTTGCGAGCGCTGCCCGCCGCAGTTGCCGGTCATGGTCGCCCACGTAATCTGCATCCATCGGCTTGC
Organism: Rhodopila globiformis; assembly: GCF_002937115.1. Lineage (GTDB taxonomy): Bacteria > Pseudomonadota > Alphaproteobacteria > Acetobacterales > Acetobacteraceae > Rhodopila > Rhodopila globiformis. The sequence continues at coordinate 45,700 of NZ_NHRY01000276.1, forward strand.
CGATGCCGCTCATCTGAACGTTCTCCCAGGTTCTTGGCGTGCAGCTTGTTTTTTTGCGTGCAACTTATTTGGCGTGCAGTTTATTTGATATGTAACGGCATGGGAAGCAGCAGCTCCAACTGCGAATGAGTTGTGATCGCGATGACTGGGGTGGGTCCTGGATGCAATGGTTGGGTTGAACCCGCTCACCGGCGGCCCATAGGAAATTCGCAGCAGGTCCGGGATGCGCTTCGGTGCCCGCATGCGCTCACTCGGTGCCCTGCTTGGATCATGGCTACAGCAGACCGCAGGTCGGTTGGGACACTGAGGCCCCCTGTCCTCATCGTCATGGCCGGGCTTGTCCGAACCATGACGATGAGGGAGCGCCGTCGCCCTGTCTCAATCGCCCTGCGGCCTGCTGTAGTACCGCCGCCGGAGATCCGGAGGCCGTCGCTTCAGCTCTTGTGGCCCGTGGTGGGCCGAAAGGCGAAGGGCCTTCCGCCACCTACAGTTTGATGGCGCTCCCGGCGTACGGCATTGGCGTCGCAGTCATCGCAGGTAGGTCCAGGCGGCGGCGGAGCCTGGATTGGCTATCGCTCGTTAACACAGCCGTCCAGCCCGCCCGCGGGCACCACGATGGATGAAAATGCGCGAGATCGGTGCCATCCCGTCATGTGGGCGCAGGCCCACCATCCACGCCTTCTGCCGATACCAGCAGCGCAAGGCGTGGATGGCGGCCGCCATGACGGGGAGGCGATGACCCTGCGAGACCGGATTTTCGAAGCAGTCCCCTTGGCCGCGCGCGGCCACCACGATGGATGAAAATGGGCGAGGCCGAAGCCTCTCCGTCATGGCCGGACGTGTCCCGGCTATCTACCCTTGTCGAAGCGCGGATAGCCGGGACACGCCCGGCCATGACGATAGAGAGACGACCAGCGCCTGCAAGGCCACAATTTCATAGAAGTTGCCCATGCGGCTTTCCGTGCTCGGACAGGAACTGCCGCCATCTTATCTCACGCCTCCGGAACAGTTCGGATAAAGAGGCAGCAAACTGGACGAGGCACCCCGTCGATTGCCGCCGCGGCAAGCCGCCTGTGCCGCCTCCCGGCTCCCTGGCAGTTCTCAGGCGGTTGCGTACTCCCCTCGCCCGAACATCCGGTCCAGCGCCACCGGCGCCGCCTTGTCGAACGGCGTGGTTTGCGCCCGCACCGCGTCGACCGCGGCCAGCGCCTTCTTCACCGCGGGACGGTCGTTGATCGCCGCCACCCAGCGGGCGATGTTGGGCAGCTTCGCCGCCGCCTCCTGCCCCGGCAGCGTCGGCAACAGGCGCAGCCACGGATACGTCGCGACATCCGCGACCGAGTAGTCACTGCCGCCCAGGTACGGCACGGCCGCCAGCCGGCGGTCGATCACCTCGCAGACCCGATGCACCTGCGTGGCATAGCGGCTGCGGGAATACTCGTTTCCCGGCGGCGCGAAGCGGAAGAAATGCACGTACTGCCCGAACATCGGCCCGACCGTGGACATCTGCGTCATCAGCCACTGGACCACGTCGAACCGCGCCGCCCTGTCCGCCGGCAGCAGCTTCCCGGTCTTCTCGGCCAGGTAGAGCAGGATCGCCCCCGACTCGAACACCGTGTACGGCTTGCCGCCCGGCCCATCGGAGTCGACGATGACCGGCGCCTTGGCATTGGGGTTCAGCGCCAGGAACGCCGCGTCGAACTGCTTGCCGGCGAACACGTCCACCGGTTGCACCGTATAGGCAAGCGCCAGTTCTTCCAGGGCGACAAACACCTTGACGACGTTGGGGCTGCCCATGCCATAGAGCGTTATCATCGTTTGTTCCTCCCGCTGGATTGGCGCCGGCAGTCTGGCATGATACCAGCGCGTCAGGAAGCCGCACCGTGCTTCCGCCCGGTTTTGCGCCCTTGCAGGGGAAAACGCAGATAGATACGCTGCGTTGCGGCAGGATCATTGCCATTTTTCGGCCCACAGGGCAAAAGGGCCACTCGTGCGCCGTGCGCGCCCAGCCGGCAAAGTGTTTCGCCAAGGAAGTTTGTTGCAATGCATGAGGTTATGAGACAGGGCCTGTACGATCCCCGGAACGAGCACGATTCGTGCGGCGTGGGCTTCGTGGTGAACATCAAGGGCCGAAAGTCTCATGATATTATCGCCCAGGGCCTGAAAATCCTGGAGAACCTGGATCACCGCGGCGCCGTCGGCGCGGATCCGCTGATGGGCGACGGCGCCGGCATCCTGATCCAGATGCCCGACGCGCTGCTGAACGACTGGGCCCGCGCCAAGGGCAAGTCGCTGCCAGCCGTCGGCCGCTACGCCGTCGCTATGTGCTTCCTGCCGCGCGACCCCGAGGCGCGTGACTTCGCCATCCAGTTCTTCGAGCAGGTCGTCCACAAGGAAGGCCAGTCCATGGTCGGCTGGCGCGACGTGCCGACCGACCTGACCGGTCTGGGCCAGACCGTCATCGACACGATGCCGGTGATCCGCCAGGCGATCGTCGCCTCCAGCCTGTCGATCCGCGACCAGAACGCGTTCGAGCGCAAGATCCTCGCCATCCGCAAGCAGATCCTGAACAATCTGAAGAAGATGGCCGACAAGAAGGACCTGCCGGGGCTGAGGGAGCTGTACATGCCCTCCTTCTCCACCCGGACCATCGTCTACAAGGGCCTGCTGCTGGCCAACCAGGTCGGCTCGTTCTACCACGACCTGCGCAACAACCTGACGGTGTCGGCGCTGGCGCTGGTGCACCAGCGGTTCTCGACCAACACCTTCCCGTCCTGGAAGCTGGCGCACCCGTACCGGTTCCTCGCCCACAACGGTGAGATCAACACCGTCCGCGGCAACGTCAACTGGATGTACTCGCGGCGGCGGTCGATGGAATCCGACCTGCTCGGGCCGGACCTGAACAAGATGTGGCCGCTGATCCCGCACGGGCAGTCGGACACCGCGTGCATCGACAACGCGCTGGAACTGCTGGTCGCCGGCGGCTACTCGCTGGCGCACGGCATGATGATGCTGATCCCGGAAGCCTGGGGCGACCCGCTGATGGATCCCGAGCGCAAGGCGTTCTACGAGTACTACGCCGCGCTGATGGAACCCTGGGACGGCCCGGCTGCCATCGCCTTCACCGACGGCCGCCAGATCGGCGCCACGCTCGACCGCAACGGCCTGCGCCCGGCACGCTACTGCGTCACCGACGATGACTATGTGATCATGGCCTCGGAAGCCGGCGTGCTGCCGGTGCCGGAGGAGAAGATCGTCAAGAAGTGGCGCCTGCAGCCCGGCAAGATGCTGCTGATCGACCTCGAGGAAGGCCGCATCATCGACGACGAGGAGATCAAGCGGAAGCTCGCCCACAAGCATCCCTACGCGGAATGGCTGAAGCAGAGCCAGTTCAAGCTGGAGGAACTGCCGGAGAGCGAGGAGCATCGCCCGGTCACGCGGCCGAACGACCCCGAGGCCTTCCTGCGCCTGCAGCAGTGCTTCGGCTACACGCAGGAGGACATCCAGTTCTTCCTGGAGCCGATGGCGGTGCAGGGCGACGACCCCGTCGGCTCGATGGGCACCGACACGCCGCTGGCGGTGCTGTCCGACAAGCCGAAGCTGCTGTTCAACTACTTCAAGCAGAACTTCGCCCAGGTCACCAACCCGCCGATCGACCCGATCCGCGAGGAACTGGTGATGTCGCTGGTCTCGATCATCGGGCCGCGGCCGAACCTGCTCGGCCACCACGCCGGCAACCACTACCGGCTGGAAGTATCGCAGCCGATCCTGACGAATACGGACCTGGAGAAGATCCGCGACATCGACAACCTGGCCGGCGGCGCGTTCCGCACCCAGACGATCGACACCACCTGGCCCGCCGAGGAAGGCGCGGAAGGGATGGAAAAGGCGGTCGCGCGCATCTGCCAGGAAGCGACCGAGGCGACGCTCGCCGATTTCACCATCCTGATCCTGTCCGACCGCGCGGCCGGCCCGGACCGGATTCCGGTGCCGTCGCTGCTCGCCACCGCCGCGGTGCATAACCACCTGATCCGCCAGGGCCTGCGCATGAGCACCGGCATCGTGGTGGAGACCGGCGAAGCGCGCGAGGTGCACCACTTCTGCGTCCTGGCCGGCTACGGCGCCGAGGCGATCAACCCGTACCTGGCGTTCGAGACGCTGGAGCAGATCCGCGTCCAGTCGAAGCTCACCAAGACCGCGTATGAGGTAAAGAAGAACTACCTCAAGGCCGTCGGCAAGGGCATCATGAAGGTGATGTCCAAGATGGGCATCTCGACCTACCAATCGTACTGCGGCGCGCAGATCTTCGACGCGGTCGGCCTGTCCTCGGCGTTCGTGGACAGGTGCTTCACCGGCACCGCGAGCACGATCGAGGGCGTCGGCTACCTGGAGATCGCCAAGGAAGCGGTCGCCCGGCACCAGGCGGCGTATGGCGACAACCCGATCTATGCCGGCATGCTGGACGTCGGCGGCGACTACGCCTTCCGCCTGCGCGGCGAGGCGCATGCCTGGACGCCGGAATCAGTCGCGAAGCTGCAGCACGCCGTCCGCGGCAACCTGCCGGCCGAGTTCCACGCCTTCAGCAAGCTGATCAACGACCAGAGCGAGCGGCTGCTGACCATCCGCGGCCTGATGGAGTTCAAGCTCGCCCCGACCCCGGTGCCGCTGGAGGAGGTCGAGCCCGCCTCGGCCATCGTCAAGCGCTTCGCCACCGGCGCGATGAGCTTCGGCTCGATCTCCCGCGAGGCGCACACCACCCTGGCGGTGGCGATGAACCGCATCGGCGGCAAGTCGAACACCGGCGAGGGCGGCGAGGAATCGCAGCGCTTCAAGCCCCTGCCGAACGGCGACTCGCAGCGGTCCGCCATCAAGCAGGTGGCGTCCGGCCGGTTCGGCGTCACCACCGAGTACCTGGTCAACGCCGACGACATCCAGATCAAGATGGCGCAGGGCGCGAAGCCGGGTGAAGGCGGACAGCTGCCCGGGCACAAGGTGGACAAGCACATCGCCAAGGTGCGCTACTCCACCCCGGGCGTCGGCCTGATCTCGCCGCCGCCGCACCACGACATCTACTCGATCGAGGACCTGGCGCAGCTCATCCACGACCTCAAGAATGTCAACCCGCAGGCCCGCATCTCGGTGAAGCTGGTCTCCGAGGTCGGCGTCGGCACGGTCGCGGCGGGCGTGTCGAAGGCGCGGGCGGACCATGTGACGATCGCCGGCTTCGACGGCGGCACCGGCGCCAGCCCGCTGACGTCGCTGACGCACGCCGGCTCGCCGTGGGAAATCGGCCTGGCCGAGACCCAGCAGACCCTGGTGCTGAACGCACTGCGCAGCCGCATCGCGGTCCAGGTCGATGGCGGCCTGCGCACCGGCCGTGACGTGGTGGTCGCCGCCCTGCTCGGCGCCGAGGAGTTCGGCTTCGCCACCGCGCCGCTGATCGCCGCCGGCTGCATCATGATGCGCAAGTGCCACCTGAACACCTGCCCCGTCGGTGTGGCGACTCAGGACCCGGTGCTGCGCAAGCGCTTCACCGGCACGCCGGAGCACGTCATCAACTACTTCTTCTTCGTCGCCGAGGAAGTCCGGCAGTTGATGTCCCAGCTCGGCTTCCGCACGGTCAACGAGATGGTCGGCCAGGTCCACAAGCTCGACACCCGCAAGGCGATCGCGCACTGGAAGGCGCATGGGGTGGACCTGACGCGCATCCTGTACCAGCCGGAAATCAAGCCCGGCGTCGGCATCTACCAGTACGAGTTCCAGAACCATCACCTCGACAAGGCGCTGGACCAGGAGCTGATCAAGGAAGCCAAGCCGGCCCTGGAGTCCCAGACTCCGGTGCGGATCGAGACGCAGATCCGCAATGTCCACCGCACCGTCGGCGCCATGCTGTCGGGCGAGGTGGCGCGCCGCTACGGCCATGCCGGCCTGCCGGACGACACGATCTCGATCTCGCTGTCCGGCAATGCCGGGCAGAGCTTCGGGGCGTTCCTGTCGCGCGGCGTGTCGCTGTACCTCAACGGCGATGCCAACGACTATGTCGGCAAGGGCCTGTCCGGCGGGCGCGTGGTGGTGCGGCAGCCGGCGGTTGCCCCGCGCAATCCGTCCGAGAACATCATCGTCGGCAACACGGTGCTGTATGGCGCGATCGCGGGCGAGGCTTACTTCCACGGCGTTGCCGGTGAACGCTTTGCCGTGCGCAACTCCGGCGCCGTCGCGGTGGTGGAAGGCTGCGGCGACCACGGCTGCGAATACATGACCGGCGGCGTGGTCGTCGTGCTGGGTGAGACCGGCCGCAACTTCGCCGCTGGCATGTCGGGCGGCATCGCGTATGTGTACGATGAGCATGGCATGTTCCGGAAGCTGTGCAACACCGCCGCCGTGGACCTGGAGCAGGTGGGCGTGGCCGAGCTTGGCCTGGCCGACGAGCCCGGCCGCCCGCGGCAGCGCGGCACCAGCGTCGACGACAACGGCATGGGCGATCCGCTGAAGTTCGACGCCGAGCGTCTGCGCATCCTGGTAGAGAAGCACCTGCTGTTCACCGGCAGCCAGCGCGCCCGCGCCCTGCTGGACGACTGGGACGCGGCGCTGTCCCGCTTCGTCAAGGTCCTGCCGCGCGACTACAAGCGCGCGCTGCTGGAACTGCGGACGGAAGAGAAGATCGCCGCCACCGCCGCCGCTGAATAAGGGCCTGATGCAGAATAACCGCTTCCACCGTCGCACGGACGGTCCACCCGTCATGGCGGCCGCAGGGCCGCCATCCACGCCTTACGGTGCTGGTATCAGCAAAGGGCGTGGATGGTGGGCCTGCGCCCATCATGACGTGGAGCGGCCTTTGCGCCGGTTCCGGCAGATCGGTTATTTCGCCTCGAGTCCTAAGACCTGCATTTGAAAGGGCAAGGCCACCGGTCCCGGGAAGGGACCGGTCCGGCTGCCATCTGGAGACGAGTATGGGTAAGGTTACCGGCTTCCTCGAAATCGAGCGCCACGACCGCGGCTACGAAAAGCCCGAAGCCCGGCTGAAGACCTATAAGGAATTCATCAAGCCGCTGACGGCGGAGGAACTGAACGGCCAGGCGGCACGCTGCATGGATTGCGGCATCCCGTTCTGTCACAACGGCTGCCCGGTCAACAACCAGATCCCCGACTGGAACAACCTGGTGTACCGGGAGCAGTGGCAGCAGGCGGTGGTGAACCTGCACTCCACCAACAATTTCCCCGAGTTCACCGGCCGCGTCTGCCCCGCCCCTTGCGAGGCCGCCTGCACGCTGAACATCGACGACAACCCCGTTACCATCAAGACGATCGAGTGCGCCATCGTCGATCGCGGCTGGGAGGAAGGCTGGATCAAGCCGGTCGTCCCGGCGCACAGGACCGGCAAGACGGTGGCCATCGTCGGCTCCGGCCCCGCCGGCCTGGCCTGCGCGCAGCAGCTTGCCCGCGTCGGCCACGCCGTGACGGTGATCGAGAAGCAGGACCGTATCGGCGGGCTGCTGCGCTACGGCATCCCCGACTTCAAGATGGAAAAGCACCTGATCGACCGCCGCGTCGAGCAGATGAAGGGCGAAGGCGTGAAGTTCCAGACCGGCACCGAAGTCGGCAAGGACATCACGGTCGATGACCTGCTGGCGCAGTTCGACGCCGTCGTCCTGGCCGGCGGCGCCGAGTGGCCGCGCAACCTGGACGTCGAAGGCCGCGACCTGGACGGCATCCACTTCGCCATGGACTTCCTGACGCAGCAGAACAGGCGCGACGCCGGCGACGCCGAGCACGTCGCCGCCCCGGGCGGCACGATCAGCGCCAGGGGCAAGCACGTCGTGGTCATCGGCGGCGGCGACACCGGCTCCGACTGCATCGGCACCTCGGCCCGCCAGGGCGCCGCCTCGATCATGCAGATCGAGATCCTGCCCAAGCCGCCGGTGAAGGAAGACAAGGCCCTGGTGTGGCCCGACTGGCCGACCAGGCTGCGCTCCTCGCACGCGCACGAGGAAGGCTGCGACCGCGACTGGGCGGTGCTGACCAAGAGCGCCACCGGCAAGAACGGCCACGTCACCGCCCTGAACTGCGTCCGCGTCGAGTGGGAGAAGACCCCCGACGGTCGCATGACGATGAAGGAAGTCCCCGGCAGCGACTTCCAGCTCAAGGCCGATCTGGTGCTGCTGGCGATGGGCTTCCTGGGCCCGCGGCGCGGCGCCCTGCTCGACCAGGCCAACGTCACGCTGGACCCCCGCGGCAACGTCAAGGCCGACACCGTCCAGTACCAGACGTCCCGCGACAAGCTGTTCACCGCCGGCGACATGCGCCGCGGCCAGTCCCTGATTGTCTGGGCCATCCGAGAAGGCCGCCAATGCGCCCGCGCCGTGGACCTGCACCTGATGGGCGTGAGCACCCTGCCGCGGTAAGGAAAGGCCAGGGCTCCGCCCTGGACCCGCCAAGGGCCGACGGCCCTTGGAACCCGGTAATGACGGATGAACAGGAGGGGGGCGACCGTGCCGTTGCAACGGCTGTGTTGCCCCCCTCCTGTTCATCCGCCGTCATGGGATCAAAGGGGCGTCGCCCCTTTGCGGGGTCGAGGGGCGGAGCCCCCGCCTTCCCTACCCCCGGCCGGTGATCGCGTCCCACCAGGGGCAGGCGCCCGGTTGCTGGACGTAGGTGTTCTGCAGGACGTGCAGGGGGCGGCGTTCGCCTGCGGCGGCGGCCTTGAGCCGCAGGGCGCGGGCGTGCGCGCGCTGGTCGTCGGGCAGCCAAGTGCGGTCGTGGCCCCACAGGCTGGGGCCGACGGTGACTTCCGTGGGCGTCCAGTTGCCGGGGGTGACGTCGCGGCCGCCCCAGCCGTATTCCAGCATGAAGCCGGACGGCGAACGCAGGTAGTAGGACGTCACCGCGTCGTTCGGGTGGCGGCCGAGGGTGGTGGCGATCTTCTCCGGCTCGCCCAGGGCGATGTCGTAGCCCTGCCCGACGTCGTCCAGCGAGAACAGCTCGACCATCAGGTGGTGCAGATCCTGCCGGCCGGTCTCGATCAGCGCGACCGAGTGGTGGCGCGGGTTGACGTGCAGGAAATAGGCGCGGAACGGCGTGGTGATGTAGTCGCTGACCGCGAAGCCGAGCAGGTCGCAGTAGAAGCCCAGCAGGTCGTCGATATTCCTGACGTGGAACACGACGTGGCCCATGCCGAGCGGACCGGTGCGGAAGCCCGAGATCGCGCGGCCGGGCTGGAACGGCGTGTCGGCGATGGCGGGGCCGTGGAAGGCTTCCAGGTGATTGCCGCCCGGGTCGTCGAAGCTGATCAGATCCCTGACGCAGCGCTGGTCAGCAAGATGGGCAGGTTCGCGGCGGACCTTCACGCCGGCGGCGTCGAGCCGGGCGGCGAGCGTATCCAGCGCGGTTGCGTCAGCGACCTCGAAGCCGAAATAGCGCTCTCCCTCGGCCAGGGAGCGATCGATCACCAGGCGCTGCTGGCGGTCGTCCATGCGGAAGGCGCGGATTGTGTTGCCGCGCTCGATCATCTGCATGCCCAGCCAGCCGGAGGCGAAACTCGTCCAGTCGGACAGGTTGGACCCGCCAACGCCGACATAGCCCAGACCACGGATTTCCATGGCTTGTTCCTCCCGTTGCGGTCGTGTCTTTCGACCCGGCCTGCGAATCTAGCAGCCGATGGGCGGGAGGCAAGAACGGACGGCGGTCAGGCTGGCGGGGGCCGTTGGATCAGGGCGGTGATCTGCTCGATCAGGCGGTCGCCCTCGACCGGCTTGCGCAGGACGTGGCAATTCCCGCCCGGGATCGCGGCGACCGATGTCGTCTCATCCGCGTAGCCGGTCAGCAGGATCGCCGGCAGGTTCGGCTGGACCTGCCGGGCCTGGTGGATGAGGCTGATGCCGTCCTCGCCCGGCATGGCCAGGTCGGTCACCAGGACATCGAATCCCGGGCCATGGCGCAGCAATGTCATAGCCTCCGCGGCACTCGGAGCCTGGGCGGTCTCGAACCCCTCCACCTCCAGCAGATCGGCCAGCGTCTCCCGCACCGGATCGCTGTCATCGACCAGCAGGATGCGCCTGGGTCCGGTCACGACGTCCTCTGCCGGGATGGCGGCTTGGCGAAGGCCGTCGTCGCGACAGGACGGGCCGGGTATGGATCCACAACATGCATCCGGGTTCGGCGACGTGGCCGGCGGCTCAGCCGCCTGGACAGCAAGATGCTGGCTGATGCACAGGTCATTCATGCGGATCTCCGTTTCCGCGTGTGGCCGTGATAGAAGCGCCGTCCGGAAAGCATATCGTTACAGAAACTTGTAGCATGGCGGCCCACACACGTGATGGTTGAACAGGATATGCCAGTCTAGACCAATAATAATGCAAGTCCTCACGGTATCGCGAAATTGGCACGCCACAAGGAGAAACTTCGTTGTATGAAACATGTTTCATAATGAAACAATATAAATTAAATTTATTGTCAGTGCGCGGCTAATCGTGAGAACTCAACGCTTTGTGATGCAACTGCCTATGTCGCATCGTGCACCGCACAATTCTGGAACAGGGAGTGATCGTCAGCCTCCGGCATGTCGTTCTGAAGCCAAACCATAATTGCCGGGAGCCATCCCGCCTCGCCCTCGCAACAGACGGGCCGTGCCGCTGGTCGCCGGGCATTATTGTCCTGTACAAGGTTGGCCGTGGCATAATATTGCAACGCCGATGCCGAGGCAGGGGCGTTATACTGATACACAACGCTTCCCGGCCAGGTTGTATTCAATGACAGGCCGGCTACAGCAGACCGCAGGTCGGTCGGGACAAGACCTCGGGTGGGGCGATCTGCCCCCATCGTCATGGCGGCTACCCGGGACAAGAGCCCGGGCACAGGCTCCGGGCCGCCATCCACGCCTTTGCACGGCCGCGACACCGCCAGGCGTGGATGGCGAGCCTGCGCCCGCCATGACGATGAAGGAACGCCGTCGTCCTGTCCCAACCGACGTGCGGTCTGCTGTAACACGGTTGTCGCCTCCGTCGCTTTTTGTTGCGATATTGTATAAAGCGCGCTTCCGCCCGGGTTGGCACGAGGACCATCATACCACCGGGAAAAGGCTTGTCCGCTGCGCAGGCTTAACCGCCATGGATATCAAATCGGCTTGCCTCCGCGGTGAAACCGCCGGGCGGGTGCGCATATCGTCCGCAGCCAGATTGATCGGATGTGCTGTTGCCTACGCTTCCACCGCGGACATTGCGCCGCAGGCAGGCCGCGACCCTCGCTGCCGCAACCGTCCTCAGCCGCTGTACCGCCGTGCCGCATATCACCGGGCTGACCGGTCACGATGTCGCCCTGCCCGGCCATCGGCAACCACGCGATCCAGGTCCGCTGGACGAGAGCGCCGCCTTGCTGGAGGAATTCAACCTGCAGCGCGCCCTGTCCGCGGCGCCGATCGTCATCGGCAACAAGGTCACGCTGCTGCCCGGCGGGGCGCAGGCATTCGCGGCCATGTTCCAGGCCCTGGGCGCGGCCAAGGACAGCATCAACCTGGAGTATTTCATCCTGGCCGACATCGAGTCCGGCGGCGTCCATCTGTCGGAGATCCTGCTCGATCGGCTGAACGCCGGCGTCAGGATGAACATCATCTACGACAGCTACGGCTCGCGCAACACACCCGCTGCCTTCTTCGACAGCCTGAAGCGCGCGGGCGCCAAAATGCTGGACTTCCACCCGATCGACCCGCTCAAGGCCGGCCTGAAGTGGGCACCGAACGACCGCGATCACCGCAAGATCATGGTGGTCGACGGCCGCGTCGGCTTCACCGGCGGCATCAACCTGGACAAGGCGTATGAGAACCCGCCCAGCGCCGGCATCCCGCCCGACGGCAACACCGCGCACGCCTACTGGCTGGACACCGCGGTGCGCATCGAAGGCCCGGCGGTGGCCGAGCTGCAGAAGCTGTTCTTCGGCACATGGCAGGAGCAGAAGGCCCCTGCCCCGGATCCGGCCGATTATTTCCCGTCTCTGCCGCGCATGGGCGTGCAGACCATCCGCATCATCGGCAGTTCCCCGGGCGACAAGGAGCCGCTGTACTACGCCTCCCTGCTGACCGCGATCAAGAACGCCCGCCGCCGGGTCTGGCTGTGCAGCGGCTACTTCGTGCCGCCGCACCAGGAGCGGGAGGACCTGTACCAGACCGCCCGCGCCGGCATCGACGTCCGCATCGTCGTCCCGGCGTTCAGCGACGTGGAGGCCGCCGTTTATGCCGCCCGCGCCGCCTACGGCGACCTGCTGGAGTCAGGCGCCCGTATCTATGAGGTGCACGACGCGGTGGTGCATGCCAAGCTGGCGGTCGTCGACGATACCTGGACCGTCGTCGGGTCCTCCAACCTCGACCGCCGCAGCGTCATTTTCAACCAGGAGGTCGACGCCGTGATCCTGGGCCACGACACCGCGGCGCAGGTGGAGGCGCTGTTGCGGCAGTACATGACCATGGCCCGGCCGGTGACGCTGGACCGCTGGCGGCGGCGGTCGATCACCGAACGCGTCCGGGAGCTGGAGGCCCGCATCTGGCAGTACTGGATGTGACCCGGATTGTGTCAGAGGCGCACCGGTTGCGGCGCAGAGGCCACCGGCGGCGGGCACGATGCCGCGTCCGCCGATCCGCGATCAATACCATCCGCCGCTCTGTCCCCCGCTTGACCGACACAGGCCGGTCTGGCCAAACTCGCCGCAACGGGAACGTCCAAGGCAAACGCCGCCCATGCCGGCCATCCGCCTTTGGCGTCCCGAACGTTCGAAAACAGCAATAGCACGAAAGGGAGTGCGATGCCTCAGGTCACCCTGACGGTCAACGGCAGGCAGCATACGGTCGACGTGGAGGGCCGTACCCTGCTTGTGGAACTGCTACGCGAGAAACTCGGCCTGACCGGCACGCATGTCGGCTGCGACACCAGCCAGTGCGGCGCCTGCGTGGTGCATGTCAACGGCGAGTCCGTCAAATCCTGCACCATGCTCGCCCTGCAGGCCGACGGCGACAGCGTCACCACCATCGAGGGCCTTGCCGCGGCGGACGGCACGCTGCATCCGATGCAGGAGATGTTCCGCGAGCACCACGCGCTGCAGTGCGGGTTCTGTACCCCCGGGATGGTGATGACCGCCATCGACCTGGTGAACGCGCATCCCTCCGGCCTGACCGAGAAGGAAATCCGCGAAGGGCTGGAAGGCAATCTCTGCCGCTGCACCGGCTACCACAACATCGTCAAGGCCATCGCCGCGGCGCATCCGCTGATGCACGCCAAGGCGGCTGAGTAGCGCCGCCAGGCAAGGGGGGACAAAATCATGGGCTTCGAGGGCATTGGCGCTTCCGTCCGCCGGCGGGAGGATGTCCGCTTCCTCAGCGGCAAGGGCAACTACACCGACGACATCAACCGTCCCGGCCAGCTTTACGCCTTCATCGTCCGCGCCGATCGGCCGCACGCCAGGATCGATGGGATCGATACAGCGGAGGCGGAGAAGGCACCGGGCGTGGTGCGGGTGTTCACCGGCGCCGACATGGCGGCGGAGAACCTCGGCGGCCTGCCGTGCGGCTGGCAGATCCACAACCAGGACGGCTCGCCGATGGCCGAGCCGCCGCATCCGGTGCTCGCCGTCGGCAAGGTGCGCCATGTCGGCGACCCGGTCGCGGTGGTGATCGCCGAGACCAGGCAGGAGGCCAAGAACGCGGCGGAACTGATCGAAATCCGCTACACCGACCTGCCGGCGGTGGCCAGCCTGACCGACGCCGTCGCCGCGGGCGCGCCCGAGGTACATGACGGCGTCGCCGGCAACATCTGCTACGACTGGGTCATTGGCGACAAGGCGACGGTCGATGCGGTGTTCGCCAAGGCCGATCGCGTGGTGAAGCTGGAACTGACCAACAACCGGCTGATCCCGAACGCCATGGAGCCACGCGCCGCCATCGGTGACTTCGATACGTCCTCCGGCGACTTCACGCTGTACACCACCAGCCAGAACCCGCACGTGATCCGGCTGCTGATGGGCGCCTTCGTGCTGCACATCCCGGAGAACAAGCTGCGCGTCGTCGCCCCCGACGTCGGCGGCGGCTTCGGCTCGAAGATCTATCACTACGCCGAGGAAGCCATCGTCACCTGGGCCGCCGGCAAGGTCCGGCGCCCGGTGAAGTGGACCGCCGAGCGCAGCGAAAGCTTCATGTCGGACGCGCATGGCCGCGACCATGTCAGCACCGCCGAGATGGCGCTCGACAAGGAAGGGCATTTCCTCGGCCTGAGGATCACCACGCTGGCGAACATGGGCGCCTACCTGTCCACCTTCGCGCCCTGCGTGCCGACATACCTGTACGCAACGCTGCTGGCGGGCGTGTACAAGACGCCGGTGATCTACTGCAACGTCAAGGCGGTGTTCACCAACACCGTGCCGGTCGATGCCTATCGCGGCGCCGGACGGCCGGAGGCGACCTATCTGCTCGAACGCCTGGTCGATGTCATCGCGCATGACACGGGGATCGACAAGGTCGAACTGCGGCGGAAGAACTTCATCCCGGCCGACGCCTTCCCGTACCAGACCCCGGTGGCGCTGCAATACGACAGCGGCGACTACCAGACCACGCTGAAGGTCGCGCTGGCCAATGCCGACTGGAACGGCTTCGAGGCCCGCCGCGCCGAGGCGAAGGCGCGTGGCAAGCTGCGCGGCATCGGCATCTCCACCTACCTGGAAGCCTGCGGCATCGCGCCGTCGGCGGTGGTGGGCTCGCTCGGCGCCCGCGCAGGGCTATACGAGGTGGCGAACATCCGCGTCCACCCCACCGGCAGCGTCACCGTGTTCACCGGCACGCACAGCCACGGCCAGGGGCACGAGACGACGCTGGCGCAGCTTGTGGTCGATCAGCTCGGCGTGCCGCTGAGCCAGGTGGAGGTGGTGCACGGCGACACGGCGAAGATCCCGTTCGGCATGGGCACCTACGGCAGCCGCTCGCTGGCCGTCGGCGGCTCCGCGATGGTCAAGGCGATGGACAAGATCATCGCCAAGGGCAAGAAGATCGCCGCGCACCTGATGGAAGCCTCGGTGCAGGACATCGAGTTCAAGGACGGCAGCTTCCGCGTCGCCGGCACCGACAAGGCGAAGGCGCTGCACGAGATCTCGCTGGCCGCCTACGTGCCGCACAACTACCCGATCGAGGAACTGGAACCCGGCCTGGACGAGACCGCGTTCTATGACCCGAAGAACTTCACCTTCCCCGGCGGCTGCCACATCGCCGAGGTGGAGATCGATCCGGAAACCGGCGTGGTGGAGATGGTCAACTTCACCGCGGTGGACGACGTCGGGCGGGTGGTCAACCCGATGATCGTCGAGGGCCAGGTGCAGGGCGGCGTCGCCCAGGGCATTGGCCAGGCGCTGCTGGAGTCGGCGCTGTACGACCCGCACGGGCAGCTGCTGTCCGGCTCCTACATGGACTACACGATGCCGCGGGCCAACGACATCCCGGCCATGTCGGTGGCGACGGAAAACACCATGTGCACCCACAACCCGCTCGGCTCGAAAGGCTGCGGCGAGGTCGGCGCCATCGGCTCGCCGCCGGCGGTGATCAACGCGGTGGTGGATGCGCTGAAGGACCACGGCGTGCGGCACCTGGACATGCCGGCGACGGCGCCCAAACTGTGGTCGATCATCCAGGCCGCGCAGCCGCGCCTGGCGGCCGAGTAACGAGGCAGAGGGAACCTTCCAATGTATGATTTCACATACGACAAACCCGGCAGCCTGGCCGATGCGGTGAAGCTGCTGTCGGACGACATGGATGCCAAGGCGCTGGCCGGCGGGCAGACGTTCATTCCGGTGCTGAAGCAGCGGCTGAACCGGCCCTCGCGCGTCGTGGACCTGGCGAAGCTCGGCCTGTCCGGCATCACCGTCTCGGGCGACAAGGTGACCATCGGCGCGATGACCACGCATGCGACGATCGCCAGCAGCGCGGAGATCAAGGCGAAGATCCCCGGCCTGCAGCACCAGGCCTCGCTGATTGGCGACGAGGCGGTGCGGCATCGCGGCACCATGGGCGGGTCGCTGGCGAACAACGATCCGGCCGCGTGCTATCCCTCGGCCGTGCTGGCCCTGGGTGGGACGATCAAGACCGATCGGCGGTCGATCCCGGCGGATGAGTTCTTCCAGGGGATGTTCACCACGGCGCTGGAACAAGGCGAAATAATTACGTCAATTGAACTTCCAATCCCGGAGAAGTCGGCCTACGAGAAGTTCCGCAACCCGGCGTCGCGCTATGCAATCGTGGGTGTGTTCGTGGCGAAGTTCCCCTCGGGCGTGCGGCTGGCGATCACCGGCGCGGGCCAGGGCGGCGTGTTCCGCCATACCGAGTTCGAGAAGGCGCTGTCGGCGAATTTCTCGCCCGATGCGATCGCCGGGATCAAGACGCCGGCGGATGGGCTGAACAGCGACATCCATGCCAGCGCGGAATACCGGGCGCACCTGGTCAACGTCGTGGCCCGGCGGGCGGTGGCGAAGGCCGGCTGAACGGCCCGGCGCGATGCGGTCAGCGGCGCCGGGCGATGCGGCGCCGCTGTGTCCGTGCTTCCGTGACGAGACTCGACACAGGCCGCCGTGGACACCGCCATCGTGCGGCGTACCTTCAGCTCTTCGCGGCTACGCCGTTTCAAGACCTGCGTCTGAAGGCCGGACTGCCACTGGGACGGGACGCTTGCAGGCCGCCGCGCACGCCCTGCTTGAAGACCTGATACTGAGCGGACATGGTGCTTATCCGGAAGGAAATCCGCCCATTTAACGATGCGCGGCCAATTTTTCGGCAACAGGGTCTGTCGCTGATGCAATCCTGACCTGCGCTCTCCATCATAGCGTTATGGCACAGTACATCATTCTCCCCGCAGAAGATGGGTCCGGCTTCAACATAGCGGTGTCAGGAAGCGACGGCGCACGCCACACCATGCTTGGGTTCGCCACCGAAGCCGATGCCCAGGCGTGGATCGCCCTGGACAGGCGTCTGGATGACGTCAACGCCTCCTCCGCCTATCTCCAGCCGAACGCGACCCAGTAATACCGGCGACCTCGCCGAACGGCGAACCGTCGATGGGCGTGGCCGCCGGCATGCGTGACCCCGGTCCCTCCCGAGCGACGCGTGTCATGCCGTTGACGGTGATGCCTCCGGGGATCCGTCACCTCCGGCCGTGCCCGATCACAGCGCCGTCCGTTCCGGCAGGCCCAGCAGATCGGCGATCACCAGCGGCAACCGCCCGGGCATGCCGATGGCGCGGCAACTCTCGCGCCAGCGGCCCAGGTACTCGCGAACCGGCAGCGCCGTCCGCTCCGGCCAGAGATTCATCCCCTGATACTCTTCGATCAGCACCGGCTCCGGCTCAATCAGGCCAAGGATCGACGGAACGACGCCCTGGGCGATGCCGTCCAGCCCGGTGACGTGGATGAACGTGCCGCGTTCTTTGTCGAACCAGCGCAGCAGGTCGGTGGCGCCAGCGCTGCGGGCGTCCTGCCTGTAGCGGCTGACGATCGCCTGCCGGTAGTCCCGGATGGCGTTGGCATAGCCGGCCTGTCCGGCAAAGACCGGGTCGGCCTGCCAGCTTTCGGCGAGCAGACCCAGCGTGCGCAGCGCGAAAGCCTCGGCGAGGGATTCTTCCAGCCATTGCGAGGGCGGTTTCGGCGCCGCCGTAACCTTCCAGCTGTTGGCCAGGCAATGGCCGAGCTCATGGGACAGCTGGTAGGCCAGCTGGCACCACGCGCCGGGGGCGGTCATGTTGAGCATGATCCAGGCCTCGCCGGCGGGCTGCTCGTGCAGCCAGATCGAAGGATAGCCGCCGTGCTTGTTCTGCACGATGATCCCGTCGGGCTGCGCAGGCGAGCGCAACGTGAGGCCGGCAAGCCCGACCTGCCGCACGCGCGCGATCACCCCGGCGGCGCTGTCCGCCGGCCCGTGCCAGTCGCCGCGCAGGTCGAGCGGACAAGTTGCAAGCGTAACGGAAGCCGGCCGGGCGGACCTACCCGGCATCGTCAGGCACAAGCTCGCGCCGAGCAGCAGGCGGCGCCGGATCCGGATTGTCTGGTTCATGCGGACGGCTCTTCGGGAACATCCGGCTGGCCAGGAAAGGCGGCAGCTGGTACTGCGGGAAACACCGCGAGGTGCTGGCGGGATGCAGGTAGTGCAGGCACAGGCCGGCGCGGTCGCGCACGCCGTCGATGCGGAACCGCTCGGCGGCCGCCTTGCTGAACAGGTAGTCCTCGCTCCAGTTGACGTCAGGGAACTTCACCGCGTCCCAGACCTTGCGGCGGAACGCGTAGGAGAAGCCGTAACCGAGGTGATTGACGGCCAGCGTGGCGGTCATGCGCGCGTCGAACACGGTCAGCGCCACGCCGTCGGCATCGCAACGGTAATGCGGGCCGATGCGGTGCTCCAGGTCCCAGTAGCCGAAAAAATCCCAGCGCAGGTCATACAGAAACCATCCACGCAGATTGATCAGATCGGCTTTTCGTTGTTTTAGCGTTTCTATCATGGTGCGCACGTAGCCGGGCGCGTAGTAGTCGTCGTCATCGAACTGGACGATGAATTCGCCTGTCGCGCGCTCGATCAGCCGATTGCGCTTCTCGCCGATGGAGAGCCGCGCATCGGTGTGCTGGTAGTGGATGCCCGGGGCGGAAAACCCGGCCTCGCCGCCAATCGGCTCCGCCCCGTCGTCCAGGATGAGCCACTCCAGGTCGGGATATGTCTGGCTCAGGACGACTTCCCGCACCGCCCGCAGGAACCCCGCGCGGTTGCCAGTCGGCGTGATGATGCTCACCCGTCCGCCGGCGGCGCGCGGGCTGATCACCGGCGGGGCCGCGAGCGGGACCGGCGGCACGCCGTCGCCGTTCGGGAACAGCCTGATGTCGGCATGGCCGTCCGGAACCGGAAGCTTGTCCAGCGCGAACCGCGCGTTCGCCGCCACGCGCCCGCGCTGGTCCGCCGGCAGTTTGTCGCTGCCCAGCAGCTTGCAGCACAGTGCCAGCGACTCCTGGTAGCGCCCGGACCAGTAGGTGTTGACTGCATGCTCGTCGAGCAGGGCGTGGTCGTAGATGCCGTTCTCGATGAACAGACCGTCCGCCGTTGCCAGGTTGGCCGGATCATGCGGCGAAACGAAGCGGTAGCCCCGCTCGTTCAGGCCATGCACCCGGCAATAGCGGGCCGCGCCGTGCAACGCCTCGGCGCGCCGGGGCGAGGCGTCATGCGCTCGTTGGTAGGTGGCGAGAATGTCGTCCGCGGGGTGGCCGAGCGTCTCCATCAGCCTGGCGGCGTTGAGCAGGCTGACGAAGATTTCCTCCGTCCAGAAACCAAGCTCCGCGCGCTTCAGGTAGGCATCGAGCGCGCGCTCCGGCCGGCCGGCGTCGCGCCAGCTTTGGCCGAGATAGAACGTATAGCGCGAAACCAGGAACGGATCCGTTTCGGTCCGCAGCGCCTGCTCGAAGACCAGGGCGTCGTCGCGGTACTTGTTCGGATTGCGGCTGCGGGCGCCGTGGATGCCATGCCTGATGGCGATACCGGGAACGGTTCCCTGGCTGCTGCCGGCGGGTGACTCGATGAACTCATGCAGCACGCCGCGGTAACGATACGGCTTGCGGTTGCTGACGAGCTGGATCCGCCAGTAGCTGTGGTCGCCCGAGCGGATGCTGACGAAGTAGTGGTCTAGCGCCAGCGATTGCCGGAACGCCGCGGCGTCGAAGCCCTCCGGCAGGATCAGCAGGTCGTCCGCATCCATCACGAACGCATAATCGATGGCGGCGACCTGGCGCAGCCGCTCCAGCGCGCTCGTTCGGTTGGTGGCGAAATCCTGCCAGGGCTGCTCGAAGACCAGGCCGGGCAGGTTGTTGGCCGCGAGCCACCGCCGCACGATGTCCTGGGTGCCGTCGGTCGAGCCGGTGTCCTCAATGAGCACGA
This sequence comes from Rhodopila globiformis, assembly GCF_002937115.1. GTDB lineage: Bacteria > Pseudomonadota > Alphaproteobacteria > Acetobacterales > Acetobacteraceae > Rhodopila > Rhodopila globiformis. Next base: position 65,618 of record NZ_NHRY01000276.1, read on the forward strand.
AGTCAATGACGGGGCGCATGCTGTTGAGGCAATTCTCGATGACGTGCGCCTCGTTGCGGACGATCATGCAGAGGCCGATTGTGGGCATGCGGTTGGCTTCCATTCCAGGCCGGGGAGACGGCGGGCCGCGCGGGAGGTTGTCCAGGAAACCGGTTTCCTGGCCGGACACCTGGATGAATACCTGCGCCGCCCGGAGGTTCGGCTCCACGGTGGTCAGGAACGGCTCAAATTGGCTCGAGTGATTCCCAATCGATGCCGGTCTGCGCGTATAGGCGCCGGCGGCAGTGGTTGCGTTGCCTGATTGGCCGATAGGGCCCGGGACGCCGGGCAGCGCCCCATACACATCCGGATAAGGCGGCAGGCGGAGAAGGATTTGGCGCCGCGGCCGTTCTCTCACCGTCATGGCCGGGCGTGTCCCGGCCATCTGCGCTTCAACGGCGGGGGGTGGATGGCCGGGACACGCCCGGCCATGACGGTGAGGGAGAAGCCCTTGCTCCGCCAGTCCGCTCATCCTGATGCGTATGGGGCAGCGCCCGGTCAGGCCGCCAGCACCGGCGGCTGGCGCAGGTCCGCCGCGTGCATGGCCGCCAGCAACGAGGTGATGCTGGCGGAGCGCAACGGAATGTAGCGCTTGCCGCCCTGGCGGCACAGCGACTTGACCGCCTGCATGGCCTCGTGGCTGATGCAATCGACCGGGAACAGAACGACGTCGGACTGGCTGACCAAGCCGGGCAGCAGGCCGGTGTGGTTTTCCACACCGCCGTCATGGTGCAGGAACGCCACGCCCAGCCGCTCGGCCGCGTCCCGCATCGGCGCCATCTGGTTCGGGCGCCCGCCGACGTACAGCAGCCGGACGCCCTCCAGGCACGTCTCCGGCCGCGCGCCGCCGCTTTCCGCCACCGGCGCCAGCGCGGTCTCGACGGCAGCGAGTTCCCGCCGCATCGCGTCACGCTCGGCCTCGGCGGCGAGGCGCACGGCGTGCTCCTGCGCCAGGGCGGCCTGCGCGGCGGCCAGGCGTTCCTCGACCGCGGCGCGGCGGCGGGAGTCCGCTGACAGCCGCCTCTCCAGGTCGCCGACGAGGCCGCGCAGCGCGTCGCCGTCGGCTGCCCGGCCCTCGGCCGCGCCCTGCACGATGTGCTGCGTCAGCGCCTGGCGCAGGTCGCGGATCTGCGCGTCGCGGCTGACCACCGCCTGGTGCAGCGCCTGCTGCTGGCGCTGCAGCTTGTCCTCCAGCGCGGCCTTTTCCGTCTCCAGCAGGCACAGCCGCCGGATGTCCGCGCGGTTCGCCGCGCCGACGAGGTGCGAGAGCATGTGCACCTCGCCGAACACCTCCCGCACCAGCGGCTGGGTCGCCAGTGGATGGGTCAGCGCCGCCCAGTAGGCGCCGGGGATGTCGCCGCGCCGCACCGCCTCCCGCCACAGGGCGCGGACGGCTTCCTCGGTACTGGCCTTGCTGAACTGGCTGATCGCAAGCTTGTGACGATGATCCAGCACCTTGTTCAACTGCCGCGCCGCATCGTCGCGGTGGGCCGCCATTGCCACTGCCGTTGCGTGCAGGTCGTGGTCGCTGCGGCCTTCCGTGCCAGGGCCGAGCTTGCGCAGCACCTGGCGCAATTCGGCCGTGGACAGGCAGGTGCCGATGATCGAGCAGTGCAGGTTGGTGCTGAATTCCCAGATTTTCGTGCGCCGCGGCGCGACCTCCCGCCGGATCAGCCGGGGCGGCACGCCGCGCAGGTCCAGCGGACGCGGCAGCACCGGCGCGGCGGCTTTCATCATGATCGGCAGTCCTGGTCCGCTCATTCCCGTTCATCCCTGATGGACATAGCGATTCGCCAAGGCCGGCGCCAACGCGTAATATATCACTGGCTACAGCGATAGTGGCTCAACAACCCGCGCCTGCCAAGCGAAAAGCACCTCGCGCGGGGGTTACCAGGAGGAACAGACGACATGGACACCATTGCACTGGATCCCAGGCTGCGTCATGCCTCGGCGTTTCTTGGCCGCACGGCCGGCAGGCTGATCGACGGCAAGCTGGTGCAGGCGGTCTCCGGCAAGACCTTTCCGGTCTATGATCCCGCGAACGCAACACTGATCGGGAACGTTTCGGAGGCGGACAAGGCCGACGTCGACCTTGCCGTCGCCGCCGCCCGGCGCGCCTTCGACGGCGGCGCCTGGGCGAAGTTCGGACCCTCGGGCCGCGGCAGGATGCTGTGGAAAATGGCCGATCTGATCGAGCGCGACCTGGAGGAACTGGCGGAACTTGAATCGATCGACAACGGCAAGCCCTATTCCGTCGCGCGCGTGGCCGACCTGCCGCTGGCGGTGGACATGTTCCGCTACATGGCGGGGTGGGCCACCAAGATCACCGGCACGACCCTGCCGCTGTCGCTGCCGGGCGAGTACCTGTCCTATACGCTGCTCCTATACGCTGCGCGAGCCGGTGGGCGTCGTGGGGCAGATCATTCCGTGGAACTTCCCGCTGCTGATGGCGGCCTGGAAGCTGGCGCCGGCCCTGGCGGCGGGCTGCACGGTAGTGCTGAAGGCGGCGGAGCAGACGCCGATGACCGCGCTGCGCCTGGCCGAGCTTTTCCAGGAGGCCGGCTTCCCGCCGGGCGTGGTCAACATCCTGACCGGCTTCGGCGAAACCGCCGGCGCGGCGATCGCGGCCCATCCGGACGTGGACAAGGTCGCCTTCACCGGATCGACCGAGGTCGGCAAGCTGATCGTCCAGGCCGCTTCCGGCAACCTGAAGAAAGTGTCGCTGGAACTGGGCGGCAAGTCGCCGGCGGTCATCCTGGCCGACGCCGATCTGGACATCGCCATTCCCGGCGCGGCGAACGGGATTTTCTTCAATCACAGCCAGGCCTGCTGCGCCGGATCGCGGCTGTTCGCGCACAAATCCGTCTATGACCGTGTCGTTTCCGGCATCGCCGACATCGCCGGCAAGATCAAGGTCGGCCCCGGCCTCGATCCCGCCACCGAAATGGACCCGCTGGTGTCGGAGGAACAGTTCGCCAGAGTAACCGGCTATATCGAGAACGGCCGCCAGTCCGGGGCGCACATCGCCGTCGGCGGCAACCGTGTCGGCAACCTGGGCTACTTCGTTGCGCCGACAGTGATGGACAGGACCACGCCCGACATGCGGGTGGTGCAGGAGGAGATCTTCGGCCCGGTGCTGTGCGCGCAGCCGTTCGGCGACGACGACCTGGAGGCGATCGCGAAGCAGGCTAACGACACGATCTATGGCCTCGCAGCCAGCGTCTGGACGCGCAACGGCAGCGTCGCCCACAAGCTGGCGCGGCGCATCCGTTCCGGCACCGTCTGGATCAACTGCCACAACGTGTTCGACGCCTCGCTGCCGTTCGGCGGCTACAAGCAGTCAGGCTGGGGACGCGAGATGGGCGAGGAAGTGTTCCACAACTACACCGAGGTCAAGGCGGTGACCGCGGCGTTGTAAAGCATGTAGCCGCGCCCGGAGGCGTTCCGGGCACGGCGTTCTTCCTGCGGCAATCAGAACTTGACGCCGAGCGCGACGTTCACCTGCCACGCCTGGCCAAGCTGGGGCCCGTTCAGGTTCTGGTACACCGGCCCGCCCGCCTCGACCGCGAGCGCCGTGTGGCCAAGCCCGAGATAGTGGCCGGCGATTTCGATGCCGCCGAGCAGGCCGATCCACTTGCCGCCATAGAAGCGCGGGTTCGATCCCGGCATCAGGCCGAAGATCTTGGGATCGGCCCCGTGGATGTAGTCCCGCCACCCGCCCAGGACGCGGGCCGTGGTGGTGATGCCGGGGATCCAGGTATAGCCGCCCCAGGCGGACAGCTCCTCCAGAGTGCCCCAGTTGTAGCCTTCGGAATTGGAATCGAGCGCGGCCCTGCTGCGCCAGATGGCGCCCCAGGACCACGGTCCCACGTGGCCGGTATAGGTCAGGCCGGGCAGCAGGTCGACCGTGCCGGTGCCAAGCTGCATACCGTAGTTGGCCCGCATCGTCATGTAACGATTCATCGGGCTGAGCATGGTCAGGGTTTCCGTCGTGCTGCCCGTCGGCAGGCTGAGACCCAGGTTGAGATGAACGTGGTTGATCCCGTCCTGGTACAGGCGCACCAGCGCCATGACGTTGGTGTCGCCGAATCCGCTGGTGCTGTTCCCGGTGTTGCCCAGGACGGTGGTGCCGGACGCACCGGCGAAGGTCGTCATGGTCATGCTCTTGTTCAGGTAGGACACCATGACCATCAGGTTCAGCCAGTTAGTCACGCCGACCATGCCGTGCAGCATCTGCGCCTGCACGTCCATGGTCTGCGGCGCGATGCGATACATTTCGGTGGTAGACCGGCCGCCGATGGTGGTCTTCATCTTCGATGGCACCGTCGTCACGATGGTCTGTGGTGAAACGACGGTCGTGCCGATATAGGCGTCCTCCATGTGCATGAACATCGGCGTGTAGTTCAGCATGAAGTCGCCGGCGCCGACCATTCCGGCACCATAGACACCGGCCGGTATCAAGCCGTGGCCGCTCATGCTCATTGTCATGGGCTCCGCCGCCGACGCCGGGACGGCAGCGCCGGCGACAGCCAGCAGAATGAGCAAGGTCCGTCCGAAGACGCGGGAAAGTCTCACAGGTGGGGGTTCCGTCAGGTTGTTGCAGCGAATCGGTACTTGCAAGTGCCATGCCGAGTGTGACGAAATGTATCTTACGTCGTTCCGGCTGTCATGCGAAGATTGTCACGATGGCATCGGCGGGAATCCGACAAGTCCTGTCGTGATGCCGACCTTCCATGCGGATTCCGCGCCGTTGCCCGGGCCGGCAGGCGCGGATGGACTCCCGGTGGTCGAGTCGCTATATATGTACAGGAATATTGCCCGAGGGGGAAACGGGTCGCCCGGATCGATCGTCGGCGTGGGTTCCATCCGTCCGCCGCCACGACCGCGCGGACCAAAAAGGAAGGAGACAGGCCTGGTGAACGTCATGACCTCGGCCCATCCGTTCCTGGATGGCAGGACGAAGCGCATGCTGATTGGCGGCAAGTGGCTGGAAGCCGCATCCGGCAAGAACTTCGCGACGCACAACCCCGCCACCGGCGAAATCCTCGCCCAGGTCGCGGAAGGCGACGCCGAGGACATCGACCGCGCCGTCGCCGCCGCGCACTTGCTTTATGTTGTGCCGACTATAGCGCCGGATACCGGCCGTGCCACGGTGCGCAAGTTGAACTTTCCGCGTCCAGTCCATCATCGGGAACGATGGAGGCGCGGACTGCAAAAGATTCCGGCCGCGCCCGGCCCGGGAAACAGCCGATCGGCGGCCGGTGGGGAGGATGCGAAGCGGTAACGTTACCTCGCTCCGGTAGTGCTCACGGCCGGTGGGTTCATCCGCGCCAGATACTCCCGCCGCAGCCCCTGCTTGTACAGCTTGCCGGTCGGCAGCCGTGGCAGGGCGTCGGTGAAATCCACCGTTTTCGGCACCTTGTAGTGCGCCAGGTGCGACCGCGCATAGGCAATGAGTTCTTCCTCCAGCGCATGCGACGCGGCCCGGCCATCCATCAGTTCCACCACCGCCTTGACCTGCTCGCCCATGTCGGGATCGGGCAGGCCGAACACCGCCACGTCGCGCACCGCCGGATGCCCGACCAGCCGATCCTCGATCTCGCGCGGATAGATGTTGACGCCGCCAGAAATGATCATGAACGCCTTGCGGTCGGTCAGGTACAGGTAGCCGTCCGCGTCCACATAGCCGACATCGCCCAGGGTGGACCAGTTCGGATGCAACGGATGCTGCGAGGCGCGCGTGCGCTCGGGATCCTTGTAGTAGGAAAACGGCATCGTCTCGCGCTCAAAATAGACAATCCCCGGTTCGCCCGCCGGCAGGTCCCGTCCCTCCTCGTCGCAGATGTGCAGCACGCCGATGATCGGCCGGCCGACCGAGCCGGGATGCGCCAGCCATTCGGCGGACTCGATGCGCGTCATGCCGTTGCCTTCGGTGCCGCCGTAGTATTCGTGGATGATGGGCCCCCACCAGTCGATCATGGCGCGCTTCACCTCCACCGGGCAGGGCGCCGCGGCGTGGATCGCCACGCGGTGGCTGGACAGGTCGTAGCGGTGGCGGACGTCCTCGGGCAGTTTCAGCATGCGCACGAACATTGTGGGGACGAACTGGCTGTGCGTCACCTTGTATTGCTCGATCAGCGCCAGCACGGTCTCGGGATCGAAGCGGGGCATCATCACGATGGTGCCGCCGGTGCCGTGGACGCCGATGCTGAAGATCAGCGGCGCGGCGTGGTACAGCGGCGCGGGAGACAGATAGACGGTTGCCTCATTGAAGCCGTAGCCGCGGACGAACTGCATCAGCGCATCGTCCTGGTCGAACTTCACCGGCTGCAGCGGACGCCGTACGCCCTTCGGCCGACCGGTGGTGCCGGAGCTGTACAGCATCAGGTCCCCCAGCCATTGCTCGTCCAGCGGGCGGGGCGGATGGGCGGCTGTCGCGGCCTCGTAGCTGGTCCAGCCGTCGATCGTGCCGTCGGTCATCAGGAAATGACGGCACTGCGGCAACCGGGCGGGCAAGGAAGCGGCCACGTCGGCACGGGCGAACGAGCTGACCAGCACCTGGGCGTCGCAGTCCGCGACGATATAGGCGGCCTCGTCCGCGGTCAGGTAGCGGTTCACCGCCGTGAGGTACAGGCCCGATCGGCGGGCGGCCCAGACGATCTCCAGGAACCGCAGGTTGTTCTCCATGAACAGCGCCACCGTGTCGCCACGGCGCAGTCCGGCCGCGTGGAGATACTGGGCGAACCGGTTGGAGCGCTCGTCGAGCTGCCGGTAGGTGACGGTCTCGCCAGTGCTGCTGTCGATAATGGCCGCCCGGTCGGGGTCCCGGGCGGCGTAGCTTCCGATGGACACGGCGTTTGCCTCCTGTTGTCTTTGGTGCGAACCGGGGTGAGGCCGGTTGCACGTGCATGATGCCGGTTGGGTGGAAGCTTAGCGTTTTTTTTGATGATTGGTCGCCGATGGAGCGAAAATGAACGCAGTTCGCCACGCCGCGCGGGAGGGATGGGCGACGGCGGCGGATGCAACCTGGGATGGCAGGATACTTGCGGAGTCTCTGCGTGCTCTGCGCGCCGCTTTGCGAACTCTGCGTTGGATCGCCGGGGCCGGGGCGTTTCGGGTTGGGCGGCTTGCCGGCACCGCCGGCGCTTGCTGCGGCACCGCATTTTTCGACGCAGAGAGCGCAGAGCGGAGCGCAGAGCGCGCAGAGTCGGATTCCGGAACTTCTAAGTATTGAAATGGATAGACGCCGGGGCGTGACAGGAACGGCCAATCTGTCATTACACGTGTGGTGCAGTCGTTTTGTTGAATAAAAGCATTGTTTGGCGACGAGGCAACCGGCCGGCGTACAGTCTGCTGGCAACGACGGGCGCTGCCTGCGCTTCCGTCGATTGAGCGTCACTGGCAACGGACATGCGGGCGGATCGTCTGGAAATGCAATCACAGAGTTCGCCGGCCGGCGACACCGGCACCGCGATGGCGGAAAATGGGCGAGAGGCCGTTGCGTCACCGTCACGACCTGGCGTATCCCCATGCGTATCAGAATAGGTGATCTGGCGGAGCAAGGTCTTCCCCCTCACCGTCATGGCCGGGCGGCAGTCCCGGCCATCTGCGCTTCGACGGTTGCGGGTGGATGGCCGGGACACGCCCGGCCATGACGGTGAGAGAACGGCCCCGGCGGCAAATCCTTCTCCGGCCGCCATCTTGTCCTGATACGCATAGAGACACCCCCGGCCATGACGATGGGGAGACGACCGGCGCCAGCCGAACAGGCATCGCTGCATGGCCGGCCCGATGATCCTTACGGCGGCAACACCCTTACCAGGCCGCGCAATATCCCCCTGATCCCCTGTGGCCCTCCACCGCCCTCGACTTCTTCTCTGTGCGAACAGAAATACGCCATCAACCACTCTGCCGCCGCCGGGGGACCCACCCGCGCCCGATCAGTCCGCGGCCATGCCCAAGCCGCTCCCACCAACCTCCAACGCCGGCGACAGCCCAGCGGGACTCTCCCGAACGTGCCATGACAGTCGAGCGCCAGGCACGCCTGCTACTGATGCGAGGCGGACTTCCGCCCCGACGGCGGCCTCGGCGCCGGGCCGCTTTCGGTGTCCCGCTTGGCCGAGACCCCGGGCGCGCCCGCTCCCACGTCCGCTTGCGATGACATGTGCTTCTGCGCCGCCGTGTTCGGGATTGTCGGCGTGCCAGCGGCCGGGCCCGAGGTCTTGCCCTGGGCCGGCCCCTGCGCCGCCACGGCAGCAGGCGCCCAGGCCAGCGCCGTCAACAACGCCGCCGCGGTCCCGATCTTCGACCAGGAGATCTTCATTTGCCTTTCCTCCATCTTTATGCAGCCCACCCCAAACGCGAACACCCGGACCGGGTTCGCTGGCCGCCAGGGGCGACAAGGACAAGAACCAGAGCGGCCGTCGGGGCCCAGCGGGCCAGCGGCATGCCCCGTGCGGATCGGACCCTACAGCGGCGTGCTCCCCTTCAGGAACGCCACCACCCGTTGCTCCTGCTGTTCCAGGCATTCCGGCCCGCGCCAGTCGGTCACCACCTCCACCCCCGACAGCAGCGCCGCGAGTTCGGCGCTGATGACCGCGGGATGCGGGATATCCGTGCCCGGCAGCAGCATCGTCGGCACCGGGCAGTTGCGGACGAAAGCGCGGTCGACGCTGAAAACGAAGTCGTGGTCCCACATGGCGCGCCCGAACGCGGCCAGCGCCGCCGCATCCAGCTCCGGCCGCGCGGCCAGCTGTTCCCGGCTCCAGTCCGCGTGGCTGTTGGGGAAGTAGTCCGGGTGAGCGGGGTTCAGGCCGATGGGATTCTGCAGCACCGCGGCGGTGACGCGGCGCGGCGCGGCCTCGATCGCCTTCAGGCAGAAGCTGCCGCCGATGCAGCCGCCCAGGACGTGGAACCGATGGAACCCGAGATGGTCCATCAGCGCCAGGTGATCCTCGGCGTAGGTGTGCCAGCCGTGATCCGCCCGGATCGCGGCGCGGGAATCCCCGGCGTTGCGCTGGTCCATGGCGATCGCGGTGAAGCCGGCCTGCGGCAGCGCCTGCGTCCAGTCCACCCAGGGACGCGGCGGCCCGTCCACGGGCGACGGCCACATCGCGATGCGCGAGCGCAGGCCGCCGGGCGCGAACAGCAGGACCGGGAACCCCTCGCCATAGACTTCGTAATGGAGTTCCCCGTCAGGACGGATCAGCGTGGCCATGGCGTCCTCCTTCATGCCGCCCGAATGGGCGCCGCCTCGGGCGCTACCTGCGTCGCCCGGGCTATGCAGGCCCCCGCCTGCCCTTACCCCAGCAGCCGCCGCGCCTCCGCCGCGTCCGTGGCGATCTGGGCCTTCAGCGCGTCGAGGCCGGAGAACCGTACCTCCGCCCGGATATAGGACAGCAGGGCGACGGTGATCTCCTGCCCGTACAGGTCGCCGTCATAGTCGAACACATGAACTTCCAGGCGGCTTTCCGGTTCGGCGCTGACGGTCGGCCGCCGCCCGATATTCGCCACGCCCTTGTGGCACGTCCCGTCCGCCAGGCGCGCCCGCACCGCATAGACGCCGCGCGCCGGCTCCAGGTGCCGGCCGAGCGGCACGTTGGCGGTCGGGAACCCGATGGTCCGGCCGCGCTTGTCGCCGTGTACCACCAGGCCGCGGATCGTCCACGGGCGCCCGAGTTCGGCAGTGGCGCGCTCGGGGTAGCCGTCCTGCAGCACGCGGCGGATGCGGGTGGAGGACAGCGGGCCCTCGCCGTCGGTCACCGGCGGGACCAGCGTCAGGCCCATGCCCAGCGCCTCGGCCCGGCGCGCCAGGAAGCCGGTGTCGCCGCCGCGGCGGTGGCCGAAGGCGAAGTCCTGGCCGCAGGTCAGGTGCCGCGCGCCGATGCCCTGGTGCAGCACCCGGGCGACGAAATCCTCGGCGCTCATCATGCTGAATTCGCGGTCGAACGGCAGCTCGTACAGGATATCGACGCCCAGGCCGGCGAGCGCGTCGGCGCGCTCGGCCGACAGGGTCAGCCGGAACGGCGGGTCGTCCGGGCGGAAGACCTCCCGCGGGTGCGGCTCGAACGTCAGCGCCGCCAGCGGCAAATCGGGCCGCGCGGCGTGCGCCGCCCGGATGACGCTGTGATGGCCCAGGTGGACGCCATCGAAGTTGCCCAGCGCGACCGTGGCGCCGCGCGCGTCCGGCGGGATCGCCCGCCAATCATGCAAAATCCGCATCAGGCGCGCGAAGGCACCAGGACACAGGCCTGACCGTCGATCACCACTTCCTCCTTCACCATGCAGGTGGTTTTCAAAGTGGCCTTTTTCGACAGCGGATTCAAATCCGTGATTTCGACGACCGCGCGCACCGTGCTGCCGATGCGCACCGGGGCGCGGAAATGCAGCGACTGGCGGGCATAGACGCAGCCCGGCCCGGGCAACCGGCTGCCCAGCACGGCGGAGATCAGCCCGGCCGAGAGCATGCCGTGGACGATTCGGCCGCCGAAACAGGATTGCCGCGCCGCCGCCTCGTCCAGGTGGATCGGGTTGGTGTCCATGCTGACGGCGGCATAGAGCAGGATGTCGGCCTCGGTGATGGTCTTCGACAGGCAGGCGGTCTGACCGACGTAGAGGTCCTCGAAAAACAGCCCGGTGGTCATGCTGGGCACCTCCGACGCCCTTGCTTTTCATGCTGTCGCGCAAACATCCGATCAAGCCGCATCCTGGCGGCCGGGCCGTTTCGTGAAGCAAGAGCACAAGGGATTGAACGCGTGCCCCTCACCCAGGTTGGAACCTCGGAAGACCTGCTGGCGGAACTGTCGGCCTGGGTGAAGCTGGAGACGCCGACAACCGACGGCGCTGCGGTGAACCGGCTGATGGATATCGCGGAGGCGGACCTCGCCCGTGCCGGGGCAGCGATCACCCGCGTCCCCGGGCGCGACGGCTACGGCGACAGCCTGGTCGCCCGCACCGGCGGTGACGGCAAGCCGGTGGTGGTCGCCGGGCACCTCGACACGGTCTGGTCGCACGGCACCCTGGACGCGATGCCGTTCGCGGTCAACGGGACGAAGGCGCACGGCCCCGGCATCTACGACATGAAGGCCGGCAGTTTCCTGGCCTTCCACGCGGTGCGCGCGATCCTGCTTCAGGGCGTCGCCACCCCCTGCCCCATCGTCCTGCTGCTGACGCCCGACGAGGAGGTCGGCAGCCCCACCAGCCGCTGGCTGGTCGAGCGCGAGGCGGCGCAGGCGACGGCGGTGCTGATCCCGGAACCGGCCGGCGCCGGCGGCGCCTGCGTCACCGCGCGCAAGGGCGTCGGCCGCTTCGTGCTGCGGGTCGAGGGCCGCGGCGCGCATGCCGGCGGCGCGTTCGCGGACGGCGCCTCGGCTGTGGTGGAACTGTCGCACCAGATCCTGGCGCTGCACGGCATGGTGGACCTCGACCGCGGCATCACGCTGAACGCGGCGCCGATCTGGGGCGGGACGCGGCCGAACGTGATCGCGCCGGAGGCCGGGTGCGAGATCGACCTGCGGGTGAACTCGCAGGAAGACGGCGCGGTGATGGCGGCGAGGCTGCTGGGCCTGGGCGCGCGGACCCCCGGCTGCCGGGTGACCGTCTCCGGCGGCATGAACCGGCCGCCCTATGCCGAATCCCGGGCGATCGCCGCGCTGTACGAGCACGCCCAGGCGATTGCGCGGGACATCGGCGTGGCGCTGCCGAAACAGCACCGCGGCGGCGGGTCGGATGGCAATTTCGCCGCCGCGCTGGGGGTTCCGACGCTGGACGGCCTGGGCTGCCCCGGCGGCGGCGCGCATGCCAGCCACGAGCACATCCTGTGGCCGCAGCTGGCGCCGCGGGCGGCGCTGCTGGCCGGTCTGCTGGAGACGCTGGCGTAACAGGCGGCAGCGCGTGCCACCGGACGACGCGAGGGTGTGTGCCTGATTTCGTGTCCCGCACATGGGGGACAGTCCACGATCGTGCCGATGATCGACTGCCGCGGATCACCTGCGCGAGGCGCCGCATGACGTGGGCAGTCATCGTTTCCGTCGTTGCGATCCTAGCATCCGTGGGGCCGGAACCGGCGCTGATCGCCCTTCCGGGCCACTACTGATTTCGTCCGGACCGATGTAGTCTGCCGGACAACGAACCGGTGCGTCAGCCACGTGGCTGCCACCGCCAACGGGAGGATCGACCATGACCACGCCACGCACCACGCCGCCGTTCCGCGCGGACCACGTCGGCAGCCTGTTGCGCCCGAAGGACCTGCAGGAAGCCCGCGCGCAGTGGAAGGCCGGCACCCTGCCGCTCGATGCTCTGCGCGCGGTGGAGGATCGTTGCATTGCCGCGGCGGTCGCGCAGCAGGAAAGCATCGGCCTGCGCGCCGCCACCGACGGCGAATACCGCCGCGCCTACTGGCATTATGATTTCGTTTCGGGCCTCGATGGCGTGGAGATCTACGAGCCCGAGGAAAAAATCCAGTTCCAGGGCGGCGTTCCGCTGACCCACAAGCTGCGGGTCAACGGCCGCATCGGCTGGTCGAAGCCGGTGATGATCGACCATTACCGCTTCCTCGCCAGCCACGTGCGCACAGCGGTGCCGAAGCAGACCATCCCGTCGCCGTCGGTGGTGCATTTCCGCGGCGGCCGCGACGCGATCGACAAGGCGGCCTACCCGACCCTCGACGGCTTCTTCGACGATCTCGGCGTCGCCTACAGCAAGGCGGTGGCCGCGTTCGGCGAGGCCGGCTGCCGCTATCTGCAGCTTGACGAGGTCAACATCGCCTACCTGTGCGATCCCGACCAGATCGCCATGCTGAAGGCGCGCGGCGAGCACGTCGAGGGCCTGCTGGACATCTACGCCCGGATGCTGAACCAGGCAATCGTCGCCAGGCCGCCGGGGATGACGATCTCGATGCATCTCTGCCGGGGCAATTTCCGCTCCACCTGGGTGGCCAAGGGCGGCTACGAGCCGGTGGCCGAGGTGCTGTTCAACCAAATCAACGCCGATGCTTATTTCATGGAATACGATACCGAGCGCGCCGGCGGGTTCGAGCCGCTGCGCTTCGTGCCGCGCGGGCCGAAGGTCGTCGTGCTCGGGCTGGTCACCAGCAAGACCGGGGACCTGGAAAGCGCCGACGCGCTGAAGCGGCGGATCGATGCCGCGGCGAAATACCTGCCGCTGGAACAGCTTGCCCTGTCGCCGCAATGCGGCTTCGCCTCGACCGAGGAAGGCAACACCCTGACCGAGGACCAGCAATGGGCCAAGCTCGCCCGCTGCGTCGAGGTCGCGCGGGACGTCTGGGGCGGTGTATAGGCCTCGCGCCGAATCGGGGCAGCGGCGTAGGCTTCCCGGCCATGACCAGCCGGGGACGCGCACCATGACCGAACTGCCGGGATCGATCGCCGGCCACGCTCAGCGGTCGATCCTGTTCGATACCGAGACCACCGGACTCGATCCGCTGAACGGCGACCGGGTCATCGAAATCGCCGCGCTGGAACTGATCAACGACCTGCCGACCGGCCGGCATTTCCATGCGCTGATTGACCCGCAGCGCGACATTCCGCCCGAGGCCTCCCGTGTCCACGGCTTCACCGCCGCGGATCTGGCGGGCAAGCCGCTGTTCGCCGACATCGCGGCTGAGCTGCTGGCGTTCCTGGGCGACGGCCGGATGATCGCGCACAATGCGCCGTTCGACTTCGGCTTCCTCGACATGGAACTTGGCCGCGCCGGCTACCCGCCGCTGGGGCGCGAGCGGATGGTCGACACCCTGGCGCTGGCGAAGACCCGCTTTCCCGGGATGCCGAACAGCCTGGACGCGCTGTGCCGCCGTTTCTCCATCGATCTGTCGGCGCGCACCACGCACAATGCGCTGCTCGACTGCCGCCTGCTGGGCGAGGTGTATGTCGAGCTGACCGGCGGCCGCCAGCGCGGCCTGTCGCTGGCGGCGCAGGACACGCGCGGCCCCGTCAGCGTCTATGTCCACACCGGCCCGCGCACGCCGCGGCCGGTCGAGCCGACGGCGGAGGAACTGGCGGCGCATGAGGCTTTTCTGAAGCGGGTGAAGGAGCCAATCTGGCTGGCGGGGTGACGGTGACCGCGCCTTCGACGGTGTCTCAGGAGCCACTTGTTCTGCCTGAAATCGTGCTGATGCGGCTCCACGGATTCAGAACCCCGTCAGCAGGATGTCCAGCGCATAAGTAAAGCGATCTCCGTGATCGGCCATCAGCGAGCCGATGCGTTCCCCCATCTCGGATGTGGTCAGGGTTGCCAGCGACTGGGCGACGAAGACATAATTCTGGCCGTCGATGCGGACCACCGGATTGAGATCCGTGATCAACTTGCCCAGGGCGTTCAATGGAATGAGTGGAACGACGACACGAGTTCGCAGTTTGGCCGACGCATGATCAGACTGTATATCAACGACATAACCTTGGCCGTTTGGCAACGCAAACAGGTCATAGCGGGCCATCGTCTAGAACTTCCGGAATTCCGCCAATGGCAGGCCATGTTGTTCGACATACGCATTCCATGAATGGAAACCTTCGGCGTTTTCTTCCTGCCAACGCCTGGCTCGCTCACGGCGGACCGCATTTTCCAGACCTTCCTCACAGGCTCGCGAGACATTCACGCCAAGTTCCCGCGCCTCCGTGACCAAGGCTTCGGCCAGAGAGACGTTCGTCGCGCGCTTGGGACTGTCGTCCTGACGCCTGATCTGGTTCACTGTTTGATTCCACGTGTGCAGCATTATTATGCACATTCTGAATGCGCATACAAGATGCAGGCGCGGTTCTGATCAGGCGCAGGAACAGCCCTCTCTGTTCAGGAAGCCTTCAATGTACGCTCATCGGAGATGCTATAGACCCGGCCAATAGCTAGGGCGTGTCGTCAATTGGAGCCAGCCGAGTGAGTCTGGGCTGCAACAGTGCGGCGGAATCGTTGATCAACAAGCGGCTTCCCGATTCCAGCAGCCCCGGTTCTTCGATGCATAGGCAGTCAGCTTTGGAGAGGCTGACCGATGCATCGACATGCTTTGCGCGACGACCAGTGGGAGCGGATCAAGGACCATTTGCCGGGCCGTCCGGGGTCCGTTGGCGTGACCGCTGCGAACAAC
>NZ_NHRY01000277.1 GCF_002937115.1 Rhodopila globiformis
TCGAGGCCTTCATCGCCTACTTCAACCGCACCCTCGCCAAGCCGTTCAAGTGGACCATGACCGGCAAGCCGCTCGCTGCGTGAGCGGCCGTCGAAATGGGGTTCGTTCTTCCGGCGAGGTGTACTAGAGCGTTTTCAGCCTGACTGGAAACGCTCCAGCTCATAATTTCACGAGCAATTTCATCGGCCTGAAATCGCTCCGCGATTTCCAGTCAGGCCGATATTGCTCTATCCTGTTCCAGCCGGGCTTCAGATCCATTTCCGCCAGCGGAACAGCACCAGCGGGATCAGCGTGGTGAGGATGATCAGCCCCCATCCCCAGGCATAGCCGTAGGCCCAGTCCAGCTCCGGCATCGACTTGAAGTTCATGCCGTAGACGCCGGCGATCAGCACCGGCGGAATGCCGACCACCGAGGCGACCGCCATGACTTTCATCACGTTGTTCTGGGCGATGTTGATGAAGCCCAGCGTCGCATCCAGCAGGAACTGCAGCTTCTCGTTCAGATGGGTATCGAAGTCGCTGACCGACACGATGTCCTGCCGCAGCGTCTTCAGCCGCGGCGTCAGCTCCTTGGGCAGCCAGTCCCTGATCATCGCCAGCACATAGGGCACGATCCGGGCAGCGCCGACCTGGGTTTCGCGCACGTGGGAAATCATGTCGCCGATGCGGCCGAGCTCGCCCAGGGTCCGCCGCAGCATGGCGTCCTCGTTCTTGCGGCCGCTGACCGGTCGCGTGCCCATGCCGAAGACGGCGTGGGAGATGGTGTCGAGCTCGCCGCGGACCTGTTCCAGCACGTCGGCCTGGCGGTCGACGATCGCTTCCATCAGGCCAACGAAGATATGGGCGCTGGCGGTGTGATGGTTCGGGCCGCGCGAGGGGTGCAAGGCGTAGGCGTCGATGATGCGGCTTTCGGCGAAGCGGACGGTGATCAGTCGCTGCGGGGCCAGGATGGACCCGACCGACACACTGCGCGGCCTGTCGCCGCTGACGCTGACCAGGGGCATGCTGAGATACAGCACGCCGTCCCGCATCGCCAGGCGGCTGGAGGTTTCGATCTCGCTGATATCGGCCTCGGTGGGAATTCGCAGGCCGGTCGCCTGCTCCACGCGGGCGATGATGTCGGGTGTGGCGGAGACCAGGTCGATCCAGACCGCGTCGCGCAGCCCGTCGGGCGAAACGGCATCCGGCGCGCGATGCAACTGGTCGTCGGTGCACAGGAATACGTTCAGCATCGCAAATCATCCTCCGGCTGGCGCGCGGCAACCGGAGATTCACGAATTCCGGGTGAAAAGGCCATCCCCGGCCGGATGAGGGCCGGGGGCGGCGCGTTACTCAGTTCTTCGCCTTGTCGACCAGCGCGTTCTTGCTGATCCAGGGCATCATGGCGCGCAGCTTCTCGCCGACTTTCTCGATCGGATGCTCGGACAGGCGGTGGCGGGTGGCCTTGAAGCTGGTCTGGTTGACCTTGTTCTCCAGCATCCAGTCGCGGGTGAAGCGGCCGGACTGGATGTCGGCCAGGACGCGCTTCATCTCCTGCTTGGTTTCTGCGGTGATGATGCGCGGGCCGCTGACATACTCGCCGTATTCCGCGGTGTTGCTGATCGAGTAGTTCATGTTGGCGATGCCGCCTTCATAAATCAGGTCGACGATCAGCTTCACTTCGTGCAGGCACTCGAAATAGGCCATCTCGGGGGCGTAGCCGGCTTCGACCAGGGTCTCGTAGCCGCCCTTGATCAGCTCGACCAGGCCGCCGCACAGCACCACCTGCTCGCCGAACAGGTCGGTTTCGCACTCTTCCTTGAAGGTGGTCTCGATCACGCCGGCGCGGCCGCCGCCGATGGCCGAGGCGTAGGACAGCGCGACCTCATGCGCGTTGCCCGAGGCGTTCTGCGCCACCGCCACCAGGCAGGGCACGCCGCCGCCGCGCTGGTATTCGCTGCGCACGGTGTGGCCGGGGCCTTTCGGCGCGATCATGAACACGTCGATGTCCGGGCGCGGGTCGATCAGGTTGAAGTGCACGTTCAGGCCGTGCGCGAAGGCCAGCGCCGCGCCGGGCTTCATGTTCGGGCCGAGCTTCTCGCGGTACAGGTCGCCCTGGCCCTCGTCGGGGGTCAGCACCATGACGACGTCGGCCCACTTGGCGGCGTCCGCCGGGTCCATGACCTTCAGGCCGGCGCCTTCCGCCTTGGCGACGCCGGCCGAGCCCGGGCGCAGGCCGATGGCAAGCTGCTTGACGCCGCTGTCCTTCAGGTTCAGCGCATGGGCGTGGCCCTGGCTGCCGTAACCGATGATGGCGACGTTCTTCCCCTTGATCAGGTTCACGTCGGCATCGCGATCGTAGTAGACGCGCATTCCGTTGTCCTTTCGCGATGTGACAAAAAAGTTCGCGGCTTATGACCGAAGCCGCGCGGTTTATCCAGCCGGCGTTTGTCCGGGCTGCATTGCAGGTGCCGGAGTGTCCGCCGCGGCGGCGATCAGGCGGCGCAGGCCGTCGCGCAGCTTGCCGAAGCTTGGAGACCGGTTGATATCCGGATTCATCAGCGGGCCGATGCGGTTGGCCCATTCGTGCTTCAGATCGCCAGGCCGGCGGCCTCCAGGTTTGCGAACGGCGGCCAGTCCGCCCGGGTGGAGCGCATCGGCGAGCATCTCCCAGGTGCCGCAGACCGCATCCTGTTCGTAGCGCTTGAGAACGGCCTTTTTGGCTCTCGGGTAGGCGGCCTGCAAAGCTTCAGGGTCCCCGAAATACCAGGCTTCGGTTTCCTCGATAGCCAGCCGGAACAGGGTCTTCGCGTCGGCACCGCGGGATGCGGCAACAGCACGCAGCTCTGCCAGGAAGGTGGCGCAGTCGCGATCGTCGGCGTCCAGCACAACGACCACTGCGTCGATCGACGCCGTTTTGGCGTGGGCGCGCAACATACCCGGAAGCTTGTTCAGCAGGGTACGCTTGGCCGGGTCACCATCTTTCATGCCTCGGGGAATGTGGCCGACGCAACGGCAGTCGGTGATCTGCCAGGTGTGAGGTTCGCCATTCCCTCCGATGAGCTTCGGCAGCAGATGTTCCAGCAGCGCCTTGCCGGAGCTGTCCTCGGTGATAACCTCGATGTGCATCGCTATCTCGGATCGAGGTAATCGCTGAACCAAAGCCCGCCCAGCGGCAGGCCCTCGGCGACCATGTTGCGAACGAGTTCGCTGTCCGAGGCGCGGCGGATCGTGGAGAATCCGTCGGCGCCCTTCTCCAGGATCCAGACTTCCTCGGGCGACAAGGCGTCTACGAAGTATGGCTGGTGCGTGGTGACGATGATCTGCGGAGCATTCTCGGCGCCCGTGGCGTGCGCCCGGAATTCCTGCGCAAGGGTTTCCAGCAGCTTTGGATACAGGCCGTTCTCGGGTTCCTCAATGCAGATCAGCGGCGGTGGCTCGGGATCTTCCAGCAGCAGCATGTAGGCGAACAGCTTCAGGGTGCCGTCGGACATTTGTTGCGCGAAGAACGGATCGACGAATCCTCGGTCGTTGAAGCGCAACAGAACGCGATTGTCCTCGGTAACCACCGATGCGATCTTTTCGATCCCGGGAATGCGGTTTGCGATACGGCGCAGAACCGACTGGAAGCGCGCCTTGTTGTCGCGTTCCATGAACTGGACCACGTTCCCGATGTTGTCGCCGCGCATATTCAGGTGGCGTTGCGGTCCAGCGACAGGCAGGCCGCGCGCGGCATCCGGCGTGAAGTAGGAAAGATACCAACCTTTCAGAAAGGCGCGAAAGCGGGCGATGTGTGGATGGTCGCGCAGAGCGCCGAGAGTCGCGACACCGAGCTGGCGCGTGTCGGTAAGTTGGACCGTGAGTAATCTGGCTTCCAGTCCGGACGGGTTGAACCCCGGCAAAACCACACCCTCGCCGCGAATTAGCCGCATGAGAGGGAGATACTCCTTACCGTCCTCTGCCAATCCTGGCTGCCAGAAAACCTCGGACTCCACGAAGGGACGGCCTGTTGAGTCGATATCAATTGCGAGGTTATAGGAAATCGGCCGCGCGCCGGCGGCTTCCCGATAGCAAACCTCAAAGCGGATCGGCTCCTGCACGCCCTGAGACCGCATGCGTTCGAAACCGCCACGCTGCTCTTTGTCGCAGGCAGCCTCGACCCCAATCGTCAGGCAATCGGCGAGAAAGCCGAACGCATCGAACAGCGTGCTCTTTCCCGATCCATTCTTCCCGATAACAGCGGTCAAAGGCGACAGAGGATCGCCTTCGCCTGCGGGCAGGAGGCGGCCAAGCGTGACGTCCCGAAGCGAGCGGTAGTTCTGAACCCGGAAACCCTCGATCAGCGCCACGCCCGCTCCTTTCCTCCAGCCCGTCCTAGCGGCCGAGTGACGGGGAAGCCTGTATCACCCGCGTGCCGCGGGCCAGCGCCGCGATGCCGCTGCGCGACACTTCCGACAGGCCGAGATCACGCATCAGCTCGATGAACGCGTCGATCTTGTCGGTAGCGCCGGTCAGCTCGAACACGTAGCTGCCCAGCGTGGTGTCCACCACCCGGGCGCGGAAACTGTCGGCGATGCGCATCGCCTCGACCCGCTGCTCGCCGGTGCCGACGACCTTCACCAGGGCCAGCTCCCGCGCCACGTGCGGGCCTTCCATGGTCAGGTCCGACACGCAGTGCACCGGCACCAGGCGGTCGAGCTGCGCCTTGATCTGCTCGATCACCATGGACGTGCCGGACGTCACGATGTTGATGCGGCTGTGCCGCCCCGCGGCATCCACCGGGGCCACGGTCAGGCTGTCGATGTTGTAGCCACGGCCGGAGAACAGGCCGATGACCCGCGCCAGGACGCCGGATTCATTGTCCACCAGGACCGAGATGGTCGCGCTGCGTTGGGTCGTGTCGGTGAGGCTGGGCATGGGAAGAACCGGAACAGCAAGAGAAAACGGGAATGCCGGGCGCGCGGGGTCATGCCCCGCCACGCCCGGTGGTGCAAGCGATAAGGTGCGATCAGACCAGGACCATGCCCGCGTCGGTCACGCCGGCGCCGGACGGCTCATGGTCCGGACCCAGCAGCATCTCGTTGTGCGCGGCGCCGCTGGGGATCATCGGGAAGCAGTTCTCCGCCTGATCCACGGCAATGTCGGCGATGACCGCGGTCGGGCAGTCGAGCATGGCATTGATCACGCCATCCAGTTCATCCACCGAGGTCGCCCGCATGCCGGTGGCATGGAACGACTCCGCCAGCTTGATGAAATCCGGCAGCGCGTTGGAGTAGGTCTCGGAATACCGGCTGCCATGCAGCAATTCCTGCCACTGCCGCACCATGCCCATGTACTGGTTGTTCAGGATGAACACCTTCACCGGCAGGCGGTACTGCGCCAGCGTGCCCATCTCCTGGATGTTCATCAGGATGGATGCCTCGCCGGCGATGTCGATTACCAGCGCGTCGGGATGCGCCAGTTGCACGCCCATCGCCGCCGGCAGGCCATAGCCCATGGTGCCCAGGCCGCCGGAGGTCATCCAGCGGTTCGGCTTCTCGAAGCCGAAGTGCTGCGCCGCCCACATCTGGTGCTGGCCGACCTCGGTGGTGATGAAGGTCTCCTTGCCGCGGGCCTTGGTGATCTCATACAGGCGCTTGATCGCGTATTGCGGCTTGATGATGCCGCCGGGCCGCATGTCCTGGTTGAACTTCAGGCTGTCCTTGCCCCGCCAGACATCGATCTGCCGCCACCACGTCGTCAGCGCCGCCTTGTCCGCCGGGGCATCGCTCGCCTGCCACGCCGCCAGCAGCGCGTTCAGCGCCTTGCCGGCATCCGCGACGATCGGCACGTCCACCGGGACGTTCTTGTTGATCGAGGAGCCGTCGATGTCGATGTGGATCTTCTTCGAGCCCTGGCTGAACGCATTCAGCCGCCCAGTGACGCGGTCGTCAAACCGCGCGCCGACGGCCAGCATGACGTCGCAGCCATGCATCGCCAGGTTGGCCTCATACGTCCCATGCATGCCCAGCATGCCGAGGAACTGCGGGTCGCTGGCCGGGAAGGTGCCCAGCCCCATCAGCGTGTTGGTGATCGGGAAGCCGGTGGCGCGGGCGAACGCGGCCAGCGCCTCCGACGCCTCCGGCCCGGCGTTCACCACGCCGCCGCCGGCGTAGATGATCGGCCGCTTCGCCTGCTTCAGCATCGCCACCGCCTGGGCGATTGCGCCGGCATCCGGCTCGGTACGCGGACGGTAGCTGACGTGCTGCACCGTCGGCTCGGTGTACGGCGCCTTGTTGATCACGATGTCCTTCGGCAGGTCGATCACCACCGGGCCGGGACGGCCGTGGCTGGCGACGTAGAACGCCTCGTGGACGATGCGCGCCAGGTCTTCCGAGCGCTTGACTAGGTAGTTGTGCTTGGTCGCCGGCCGGGTGATGCCGGTGGTGTCGGCCTCCTGGAACGCGTCGTTGCCGATGAGGTGCGTCGGCACCTGGCCGGTCAGGCAGACCAGCGGGACGCTGTCCATCAGCGCGTCGAGCAACCCGGTCACCGCATTGGTGGCGCCGGGGCCGGAGGTCACCAGCACGCAGCCGACGCGGCCGGTGGAGCGGGCATAGCCCTCGGCGGCATGCACCGCCGCCTGCTCATGCCGGACCAGGATGTGGCGGATGGCGTTCTGCTGGAACAGCGCGTCATAGATCGGGAGTACGGCCCCGCCGGGATAGCCGAAAATAACCTCTACGCCCTGGTCCTTGAGTGCGCGTAGAAGGATTTCTGCTCCCGTTTGAGTCCATTCCGCCGCCATACCTGGCTCCCGTTACTGAAAGAGGGCGGACGGTTATGCTGTCTGTACGTCCAGGTCAAGCCTCGTTTTCAATAAATGTCAACAAACTGGGGCGTTCTCTTTCCGAAAATTGCGCCAAATTGACAAATCGTGCATTAATCTTGCTCGTGCGGGTCTGGGGTGCAAGCACGTGATGACGGAACCACGTTGCCTGGCGCTTGGTGTACTGGCCAGTGACCAGTTCGGTGCGGCGTCCGGCTTCCTGTAGCGACAATTCGCCGCGCAGATAGCCCGACAGTTCCGGCACGCCATGCGCCCGCATCGCCGGCAGCGCGGGATCGAGGCCAAGCGCCAGCAACGCCCGCACCTCATCCACCGCGCCCTGCCGGATCATGGCGTCGAACCGGGTGGCGATGGCGGCGCGCAGGGCATCGCGCGGCGGGTCGAGCAGGACGGCGGCGAACCGCCACGGCGCCGGCGGCGAACGCTCGGCCTGCCAGGCGGCGAGGCCCCGTCCCGTGCCGCGCCAGACCTCCCAGGCGCGGGCGATGCGCTGGCTGTCCTCGGGGTTCAAACGTGCAGCGGTCGCGGGATCGACCCTGGCGAGGCTGGCATGCAGCGCCGCGGGCCCCTGCTCCGCCAGCAGGCGCCGGGCCTCGGCACGGGCGTCGGGACCGGGATCGGGGATTTCGGCCAGCCCATCGGTCAACGCCGCGAAATACATCCCCGACCCGCCGGTCAGGATCGGCAGGCGACCGGCCGCGCGGGCTTCCGCCATCGCCGCCAGGGCGGTTTCCCGCCACCAGGCGACGCTGCCGGCCTCGGCGGCCGGGCGAATGCCGTAGAGACGGTGCGGAACGAGAGCTTCTTCCTCTGGCGTCGGGCGGGCCGTCAGGACGCGCAGCTCGCTATACACCTGCATGGAATCGGTATTGATGATCGTCCCGCCCACAAGCTGCGCGATCGCCAGCGCCAGCGCGGATTTTCCGCTCGCCGTCGGGCCGGCGACGATCAGCGCCCTTGGCAGCCCCCGCGGCCGGTCAGCCATGGCCGCCAGACGATCAGAGGAACAGGCGATACGGAATCATCGCGCCGTTCTCGTCGCGGACGAAGAACTGCTTGCCGCTTTCGGTTTCTTCAATCAGCGCTTCGTACAGCCGCAGGGCGTTCTTGACGACCTCGGCGTAGGACGACGCTTCCGTCTTCAGCTTCAGCGCGTTGAGCCGTTCCACCGACCGCGGCGGCAGGTCGAACTGCACGCGGTTCTTCGGCACTTTCGGCCGGGCATCCGGCCGGTCCTCCGCCTGCGCGGCCACGGCGGCGGGGAGTGTCAGAGAGGCCATCGTGTATCCTTTCCCGCTGAACCAAAGTAATGCGACACCGTCACCCCAAGCATCGGTCCCGCCACCGCCCACACGACCTCGACCGCAAGATAGCTGCCGGTCGCCAGGCCGTAGGTTCCGGTCACCGCAACCGCACAGCCCGCACCGATGGCGATGGCACGGGACAGGAAGCCGCGGGTCCGGGCGTCGATGACATGGGCTTCCTCAAGCTCGAAGTCCCGGCCGATGCGTGGCCGGAACCGGGGTTCCGACGTCCGGGATCGTGTCCGTGGCGTATCCCACATCGCAGCTTGCTCCAGCAGAAGCCGGCGGCTTAGAGCAGGAGGCTGAACAAGCGGTTAACGGCACGGCGGAATCCCGGCTGCCAAAGCAAAATACTACATCATGAGGCCAATAGCAACCAATATATGAGGCAATTTTCCTCATATCCCGCAGCGCCCGCTCACGCATTTGCTTGCATGTGCAGCCCCCCGCTGTCAGGTTCCGCCCCGCCATGAACTACGTAACGACCATCGTCGCCCGGCGCGACGCTATCACCCTGACGCCCGCCATCATCAATCACATCCGCAACACTCTGCGTGGCGCGCCGCCGGTGATCCTGTCGCCGGGGGAGGCCGTGGACATCCCGCTCTCCACGCCGCCCGGGCCCGAACAGCTGGAGGCGGCGCTGGAGGGCAGGCCGATCGACGCGATCACGGTCAAGACCCGCGCGCGGCAGAAGGCGCTGCTGCTCGCCGACATGGACAGCACCATCGTCACCGGCGAGACGCTGGACGAACTCGCGGATTTCGCCGGCCTCGGCGCGCAGATCGCCGCCATCACCCGCCGCGCCATGAACGGCGAGCTGGACTTCAAGGAGGCGCTGCGGGAACGCGTCTCAATGCTGAAGGGGCTGAAAATCGACGCCCTGGAAAAAGCCTGGGAGCGCATTCACGTCACCCCCGGCGCGCGGGAACTGGTGGCGACGATGCGGGCGAGGGGCGCCCTGACCGCCCTGGTGTCCGGCGGCTTCTCCTTCTTCACCGGCAAGGTGGCGGCACAGCTTGGCTTCGAGGTGCACCGCTCGAACGTTCTGCTGGACGACGGCGCGGCGCTGATCGGCACGGTGCGGGAGCCGATCCTGGACCGCGACGCCAAGCTGTCGGCGCTGCACGAACTGGCCGCGCAACGGGGACTGAAGCTGTCGGCGACCCTGGCGGTCGGCGATGGCGCCAACGACCTGGACATGATCCGCGACGCCGGCCTCGGCGTGGCGTTCCATGCCAAGCCGATTGTCGCGCAGGCGGCGCGGACGAGGGTGGACCACGCCGACTTGCGCGCGCTGCTGTTCGCCCAGGGCTATCCGGCCTCGATCTTCGTCACCGGTTGAGGCCAATCGGCAGGGGGATGCGCCACCTGCGTGACAGGCGGCCTCAGCGCGTCGCGACGATGAACAGCCGGGGGAAGGGCAGCAGGACCGAACCGTCTGCCTGCGGCGGATAGGCCAGGGCGATCGCGTCCCGGTACTCCGCCAGGAAAGCGGCGGCTTCGGCGGTGTCGAGCGGGGCCAGGAATGGCCGCAGCCCGCTGCCCTTGAACCACTCGACCACCGCATCCGGGCCGTCGGCGAGCACATGATGATAAGTGGTCAGCCACACATCCACCCGTTCGGCCTGTGGCTTCAGCAGCGCATAGTAGTAAGCGGCGCCGAGCCGGGGCGTGCGCGAGGCGGCTGCACCGGCCAGCTTCTCCGCCCAGGGACCACGCGCCGCGACCTTCCGCATCAGGCAGTGCGCCGGCTCGTCAAGGTTGTCCGGCATCTGCACGGCCAAACAGCCGCCGGCTCCCAGCTTGCCGATCAGCCTTGGCATCAGCGTGCTGTGGCCTGGAACCCACTGCAGGACCGCGTTGGCCAGGATCAGGTCGTACGGACCGGGATCATTCCACGTGCTGATGTCGGCCAGATCGAACCGCAGATCCGGCAGCCGCTTGCGCGCGGCCTCGATCATGTCGGGCGAGCTGTCCAGGCCGGCGATTGCGGCACCCGGAAAGCGGGCGGCCAGCACCTCGGTGGAATTGCCCGGGCCGCACCCCAGGTCCACCATGCGTCCGCACTGCGCCGGGTCCACCGCATGCAGCAGGTCGCGGACGGGACGGGTGCGTTCTGCCTCGAACTGCGTGTATTGCCGGGCGGACCAGGTCATTGCTCCTCCGTCACGGGGTGTCTCGGCCATCTGCGCTTTAACGGCGGGGGTAGATGGCCGGGACGCGCCCGGCCATGACGGTGAGAGAACGGCCGCGGCGCCAAATCCTTCTCCAGCGGTCGTCCTATCCTGATACGCATGGGGACATGCCCGCCCATGACGAGGGGGCGGGAATCTCGCTCCACCCGCCGATGCCTTGACGCCTGAAGGCCGGTTCCGTCCTTCGTTAACCCGGCTGCTTGGTCTTCGACAGCGACAGCGGCACGTACTGCGTGCTGCCCTCCCGCTGGATCAGCATCAGCACGAACTTGCGGTCCGCCTTGCGCGCGGCATCGACCTGCTTCTGGATGTCGGCCGGGCTGGACACGTCACCCTGCTGCACCTCCATGATCACGTCGCCCGGCCGCAGGCCCCGATCCGCCGCCGCGGTGTTCGGGGCGACGTCGGTGATCACCACGCCCTTCTGGTCCGAATTAAGCTGGAACTTGTCCCGCAGGTCCTGGTTCAGCGGCGCGACCTTCAGCCCGAGGCCGCTGATGTCCGTCGTCTGCGTCGCATCCGGCTTGGCGCCCGAGTCAACTGCGGCAAGCTGCGTGTCCGCCGGCCGCTCGGCCAGCGTCGCGTCCAGCGTGATCTGCTTGCCGTCGCGCCACAGCACCACCGGAACCTGCTTGCCGACTTCGGAATCGGCGACGATGCGCGGCAGATTGTGCATCTCCTTCACGTCCTGGCCGCCGAACTTCAGGATGATGTCGCCGGCGTGGATCTTCGCCTTGTCGGCCGGGCCGCCATCGGTGACGCCGGCGACCATCGCCCCTTCGGCATCCTTCAGCCCCAGGCTTTCGGCGATATCCGGCGTCACCTGCTGGATCTTCACCCCCAGCCAGCCGCGCCGCGGGTGCCCGTACTCCTTCAACTGCATGACGATGATCTTCGCCATGTTCGACGGGATCGAGAAGCCAATGCCGATCGACCCGCCGGACGGCGAGAAGATCGCCGTGTTGATGCCGATGACCTGCCCGTCCATGTTGAACAGCGGCCCACCGGAGTTGCCGCGGTTGATCGCCGCGTCGGTCTGGATGAAGTCGTCGTACTGGCCCTGGTGGATGTCGCGTCCGCGGGCCGAGACGATGCCCGCCGTCACCGTGCCGCCCAGGCCGAACGGATTGCCGATGGCCAGCACCCAGTCGCCGACGCGCGACTGCGAGGAGTCACCGAACGCCACCGTCGGCAGCGGCTTGTCGGACTTCACCTTCAGCAGGGCGATGTCGCCGCTTTCGTCGCGCCCCACGATCGTGGCCTTCAGGGTGGTGTTGTCCTGCAGCGTGACGGAAACCTCGTCGGCGCCTTCGATGACGTGGTTGTTGGTGACGATGTAGCCGGACGGATCAATGATGAAGCCCGATCCGAGGCTCTGCGCCCGCCGCTCGGGCCGCGGCTGGTCGTTGCCGCCCCCGGGGCCGCCCTGGCCCTGGTGGTTGCGGTTGAGGAAGTCCTTGAAGAACTGCTCGAACGGCGAGCCGGGCGGGAACATCGGGATTTCCGGGCCGGCGCCGGGGCCGCCGTTCCTGGCGACAATGGTCTGGCTCGAGGAGACGTTGACCACCGCCGGCAGCAGCCTGGCGGCCAGGTCGGCGAAGCTGTCGGGCGCCGGACGGGCCGCGGCGGCGGGCACCAGCGGCAGGAACGGCAGCGGGGTCACCATCGCGAAGGAGACACCCAGCAAGGCAGCACGGGCAACGGTCGAGCGGAACAGGCGCATGATCAGGTTTCCTGGCGTATGGGCCGCATATGGTCCGGAAGGTCCGGGACGGCAACTTCTCTTGCAAAAGTCATGAACTGCAAATCTGCGATTCCTGTCGGGCGGCGTCAGGGACCGCACGGCCTGCGCGGCCCCTGCGCGACAGACGCTACTTGGGCGCGGCTGCCGGGGGCGCTTGCAGGTAGTGCAGATAGTCATTGTCCGGCGTCACCACGAGTCTGGCTGAACCGGTAGCAAAGATATCATGATATCCCTGTAAGGTGCGCCAGATCGAGAAAAATCCGGGGTCCTGGCCGAACGACTGGGCATAGATGCGGGTCGCCTCCGCCTCGCCCTCGCCACGCAGGTTGTCGGCCGTCGCGCGGGCGTCGGCCAGCAGCACGGTGCGGTCGCGCTCGGCGTCGGCACGGATGCGCAGGGAGGCTTCGGCGCCCTCGGCGCGGGCCTGGGCGGCGATGCGCTGACGCTCCGACTGCATCCGCGACAGGATCGCGTCCGTGTTCTCCTTCGGCAAATCGGCCCGCCGGATGCGCACGTCGATGATGGAAACGCCGAAGTTCTGCATCTCGGTGTTCACCTGCCCGCGGATCGCCGCCATGATCCGCTCGCGGTCCGCCGACAGCACGTCGAGCAGCTTGTGGTTGCCCATGACGCGCCGCAGGCTGCCGGTGACGACCGAGTTCAGCCGCCCGCGGATATTCTCCGAAACCGGGCCGATGGCCTGGTAGAAACGCAGCGGGTCGCTGATGCGGAACACCGTGACGGCATCGACGATCAGGCGCCGCTGGTCGCCCAGGATCACCTCCTCGCCGGGTAGCTCGACGGCCTGCAGGCGACGGTCGAAGGGAATGATGTCCTGGATGATGGGCAGCTTGACGTGCAGGCCGGGCTGCTCAATCGGGCGCACCACCTCGCCGAACTGCACCACCAGCACCTGCTCGGTCTGCGACACCGTGAACAGGCTGCCGGCGGCGAGGATGATCACGATCACCAGGGCGGCAATGCCGGGGATGATGACGCGGTTCATTGAATGCCTCCCGCGCTGGCGGCCGCGGCGGGTGCCGGCGCTGCGCCGGGTGTTGCCCTGGGCGTGGCCTTGAGCGGGGGCGGAATGCTCAGCGGCAGGAAGGGCACCAGGCCCTTCAGCTTGTCATCCACCACCAGGGTCTGGCTGTGACTCAGGACATCCTTCATCGTGTCCAGGTACATGCGCCGCAGCGTCACGTCCTTCGCCGTCTCGTAGGCTTTCAGCACGCTGTTGAAGCGCTGCGTCTCGCCGGTGGCCTGCGCCACCGTGGCGGCCTTGGCGGCCTGGCCTTCGGCGACGACGCGCGCGGCGTCGCCGCGGGCGCGCGGGACGATGTCGTTGCGGTAGGCCTCGGCCTCGTTGCGCATGCGCTCGGCGTCGGTGTTGGCCCGCTGCACGTCGCGGAAGCTCTCGATGACCGCCGCCGGCGGATCGACCTTCTGCAACTGCACCTGGGTGATCTCCACGCCGGCCTTGTAGCGGTCGAGGATCTCCTGCGTCTGCTTCCGGACGTCGGATTCGATCTGGGCGCGCAACTGGGTCAGCGCCGGCTGGATCGGGGTGCGGCCGATGACCTCGCGGATCGAGCTTTCGGCGATGGCGCGGACCAGGCCCTCGGGGTTGGCGGTATTGAACAGGAAGGCGGCCGCGTCGCTGATCCGCCAGAACACGGTCAGGTCGATGTCGATGATGTTCTCGTCGCCGGTCAGCATCTGGCTTTCGGCCAGCACGTCGCCGCCGGGTTCGAGCGCAGTGCCGGAGCGGAAGCCGATCTCGGTGCGGTTGATACGGGTGACGGTGGGCTGGGACACGGTTTCGATCGGCCAGGGCAGGTGCCAGTGCAGGCCGGGGGGCGTCCAGTAGCTGTAGGCGCCGAAGCGCATTACCACGCCTTCCTCGTCGGGCTGCACGAGATAGAAGCCGCTGCCCACCCAAAGGGCGGCGAGCAGCAGCAGGATCAGGCCGATGCCGCGTCCGCTGACGAAGTACCCGAACAGTCCGCCGGGCCCGCCACCCGGGGAGCCGCCGCGGCCGCCGCCGAACCCGCCGCCCAGGATGCCACGGATGAATGCCTGCGCCTGGTCGATCAGCTTGTCGAGGTCGGGTCCGCCGCCGGGCCCGCCGCCGAACGGGCCGCCGGGACCACTGCCGAAGGGGCCGCCGCCGAACGGTCCGCCACCGAACGGCCCGCCGCCGCCCTGGCCGCCGCCCCCTTGGCCGCCGCCTCCTTGGCTGCCTACTTGGCTGCCTGGCCGCTGGTCGCGCTCGGGCCCGCCGTCCGATGAGCCGCCCGATTGCCCGCCTGATTGCTCGCCTGGCCTGCGCGACCCGCGATCATCGCCGCTGCCCCAGGGACCCGGGATTGGCTTGCCGGATGGCTTGTTGTCGCCGTCGCCGCCTGAAGACCCTGGCGGATTGCCCCATGGACCGGAACCGCCGCTATTCCAAGGCATGCTGAACGAAGGCTCCTGTAAAACCGCCCGGCGCGCGAGCCGTTGGCGGAAGCGGTGTTATGCGCCATATCCGTCTGGACAGGCGCTCGCGACGTGGTGCTTATCCGCTGGCCGTGTCATCTTTGCAAGATAAAGGGTTTGTTCAACCATGGCCGAGATTTCACAGGAAGCCCTGCGCGCGGCATTGTGCGCGGTCAAGGACCCGGCCTCCGGACAGGACATCGTGTCCGCCGGCCTGCTGGAGAGCATCGAGGTGCGGGACAGCCTGGTACAGGCGACCCTGCTGACCGATCGCGCCCACGCCGCGGCCATGGAGCCGGTGCGGCGTGAAGCCGAGGCCGTGCTGTGTGGCCAGCCGGGCGTGACCAACGCCACCGTGATCCTGACCGCGCACCGGCCGCAACCGGCGGCGCCCGCCGCGGGTCGTGGTCCTGCCGCGCCGGCGGCGAAACATGCGCCTGCCGCGAAGCCGGCGCTGCTGCCGGAGGTGAAGGCGATCGTCGCCGTGGCATCGGGCAAGGGCGGCGTCGGCAAATCCACCGTTGCGGTGAACCTGGCGGTGTCGCTGGCCCGCCAGGGCCACACCGTCGGCTTGCTCGACGCCGACATCTACGGTCCCAGCCTGCCGCGGATGCTCGGTCTGAACCGCAAGCCGGAGGTGCGCGGCGACCGGATGATCCCGCTGCAGGCCTGGGGCCTGTCCTGCATGTCCATCGGCTTCCTGGTGGACGAGGAGACGCCGATGATCTGGCGCGGCCCGATGGTGATGGGCGCGCTGGAGCAGATGATGGGGCAGGTGGCCTGGGGAAAGCTGGACATCCTGGTGGTGGACATGCCGCCCGGCACCGGCGACGCGCAGCTGACCATGGCGCAGCGGGTGGCGCTGACCGGCGCGGTGATCGTCTCCACGCCGCAGGACATCGCCCTGATCGACGCCCGCCGCGGCGTGCGGATGTTCGAGAAGACCCAGGTGCCGGTGCTGGGCCTGGTGGAGAACATGAGCTTCTTCTGCTGCCCGAACTGCGGCCACCGCTCCGACATCTTCGGCCACGGCGGGGCGAAGGCCGAGGCGGCGCGGCTGGGCACCGAGTTCCTGGGCGAGATCCCCCTGCTGCTGGATATCCGCACGGCCGCCGACGCCGGCCAGCCGATCGCCGCCGCGGCGCCGGACAGCGAGGCGGCGAAAGCCTATGACGCGCTGGCCAGGCGGGTGTGGGACAAAGTGTCCGGCGCGGCGGTGCGCAGCGGGCCGCGGATTGTCATCGAGTGATCGCCGCGCCTGTGGTATCTGTTCAGGTCATGCCAGACGATCCGGATTCGGGCCAGTACAAGCGGGACTTCATCACCTGGGCCATGAGCCAGGCCCAGGCGCTGCGGGCGATGCGCGGCGTGACGCTGAACCGCGAGGAGCGCTCGACCGACCTGCTGCGCGCGATCGACTGGGACCATCTGGCGGCCGAGATCGAAGGCCTCGCCCACAGGCAGCGCCAGGACCTGGCGCATGGCCTGGGCGTCGTCGTCGAGCACCTCGTCCGGCTTGAGTTCAGCCCGGCGTGGGAGCCGCGCGCCGATTGGATCGCCACGCTGCGGGCGGAGCGCGATCGCGCGGCAGCGATCCTGCGCCAGAGCCCGTCGCTGCGGCCGGAGGTGGCGGCCATGATGCAGACCGGCAATGATGAGGCCGTCAGCGTTGCCGCCGACTGGCTGGAACGGCAGGGCGCCACGGCCGAGGCGATGGAGGCCCGGATGCGGCGCTTCGGCACGGGTTATCATCCGGATCAGGTGCTTGGCGCCTGGATCCCGATCCCGTCGGCGGGCTAGAACTGCCCATCAGAGATTCAGCCTCCGTTCCCCCCAGCCATTGCGAATCTTGGCAGGCCGAAAGGCAAAGGACGCTGCGTAACGGTCTGGTGGGGTCGCGTCTGCCAGCGAGCGGTGGCTGGGTTGAAAGCAGTGCAAGGCGGGTCAAGGCGACGGCGGCGTGTGGATTGGCTACCGGCTTTAGCACGGAGTGAACGAAGGACCGCCGAGGGCCACGAAGGGTGTGAACGAGTCAGGAGATGAAACGCCGCAGGCCGTCCTGCGGGCGGGTAGCGTTGAAATCCATCAGCAGCCCAATGCGGATGTAGCTCATGCGCAGGTAAGTCAGGACCCGGGCGTCGTGCGCCGGCAGCAGCGTGGCGGCGGACAAGGCAGCGCTAAGGCGTGCTTCAATGAAGCCCAATGCCCTGAGAACGAACACCGGCGTCCGCTACCAGGATGCCGGCGCGGAAGCCGAGCGACAGCGGCTGGCCTTGATACATCACAGGCAGCCCGGCCTCCCGCTGGAACGGAATGCCGGCTTGCGCCAGTTCATCGCACAGGCGGGCGGCATACGCAGATCCGAGCAGGCCCAGGCCGATGGTGCGATGAACATCAATCGCCAGCCCAATGACGCGGCTGGTCATGTCCCGGGATGCCAGCAAGGTCCGGTCTCCGTGGTCCTTTGTGGCCCTCCGCTTTCTCCGTGTTAAAAATTACGGAAGGACGAACAGGCACGGACGGTGCCGGGTGGCGTCGGTCCACACGCCGCAGACAGCCCCCATCCCCCAGCCCATGCCAACCGCGGCGCCCCGAAAGACAGAAGGCCTTTCCCCACGTCCAATAGCAGCGGCAATCCCGGCGACCGATACTGGTGGGTCACTTGGCTCGGAACAAGCCATACTGTGCCCGGCTGCTCGCTTCCCGCAGTTGCCGCCGGGACATCAATTGCCTCAACCAGGCTGGCACAGTCCAAGCCAGGTGACCCGCTAGCGGTCCTTGTCCGCACCTCGCCTCTCGGCGCGCCTGGTCAGCGCCTCGGCTTGCGCGTCGCCAAGCACCGCAGACTTCTGGTACCACGCCATTGCCCGGGCCAGATCGGGCCTTACGCCCTGCGCCGCGCCGAGCGAGAGGTATTCGGGATCGTAGGTCCGTCCCATCGCCAGCGCGGCGCGTGCGCTGCCTGCCTCGGCGGCGCGCTGGAACAGTAGCCGCGCGGCGGCGAGGTCGCCTAGCGCGACGAACTCCTCGCCGCGTTTCAGCAGGGCCGCCATCACGTCGGGCGGCAGGGTTTCCGGCGTCCTGGCCCGCGGCGGAGGCGCCGCTGCCGACGCATGCGTGCCGGGCGACGCCGGTGGCTGCACCTGCGCCGGTGAGGGCGTCGCCGCCGGCTGACCGTGGCGGTCGGACAGGGCCTTGAACAGGAACGTCGCCATGCCGACGGCAAGCAGCGCGATGGCGACGGCAGACAGGATACGCGCTGCGAGGCTGGCCTGGACCGCCGCCGCTGGCCTGGGCTGGTGGCCAATGGGCCTGGCGGTGGCGGCAACGGTCCTGGCGGTGATGCGGACATCGCCGCGCACGAAGCCGGCGGTGAACGCCGCCTCCATCTGGCGATTGATGGCGCCGGGCAGGCCACCTGACCGGGCGATGATCTGCCGCAACGCATCTGGCGCGATCAGCCGACGGGTCGTCCCACCGGACATCCACAGCAGCCGCTCGATATACTGCCGGGACTCCGACAAGCCGATCGGCGACAGCCGCACCGAGGTCCGTGCGAGGCCGGCAAGTTCGCCGAACTCCGGCCGCGGCGGCGCCGCGGCAATGTCGGCCGTGCTGGTCGCGACGACGGCAATGCCGCTTGCCTCGGTGGAGGGCTGCAGCAGCCGCAGCAGCAATTGCAGGGCGTCCGGCGGCAGCAGGTCGACGTCGTCGAGCAGCAAAGCCTTGCGCGGCGGTGACAGGATGGCGTGAACCGGCTCGACGGCTGTCGCCTCCGGATCGGCCCCGCCGGGCAGCGCCGCGGTGAAAGCCGCAAGCGTCACCCGGCCGTTTGGCGGGCGCATGACCCGGATCACCGGCATGCCCGATTCGGCGGCGACGTCGCCGGCGGCACGCAGCGTCTCGGTCTTGCCGACGCCCTCCGCGCCAAGCAGCAGGATAAGGCCGCTGCCGTTCATCATATGGTCGACCAGCAACTCGAAGCAGCGCCGGTGGGACGCGAACAGGATATAATTGGCGGCGTCGGCGTCCTTGCCGAAGGGCGGCTTCGACAGTCCATACAGGTCGAGATAGCTCGCCGGCGCAGCCGCATCGGTGGGCGGGGCTGCCGCCTTCGGCGCGGCTGTCATCAAACCTGATGGTCGGCGCATATCACAACCTGCGTAGCTGTGCGGTCTTGAGCACAAATCCGCACTGCTGGCAGCCTGTCAGCTTAATGATCACGCCGACGTGAATTAGCGGAAGGCGACACGCCGGCCGATGCGGTGCCCGCCATAGGCGCCGTCCCGCCGCACCACCGCCTCGATGCCGATCTGGTTTGGTGCCAGCACCAGGCTTGCCGTCCCGCGCTCGGCCAGGCGGCCGCGTTCAGCCCGTGCCGCCGCCTGACACGCGGGGCCGATCGGTATCCGGCGGGCTGTGCAGGGCAGGATTGACGACCTCGCCCTGGTTCAGCGCCTGCACCGCGTCGTCGGGTTCCGGGCCGCCGGGTTCGAGCGACCGGATGCTCCTGCCGCAGCGTGCCAGTCGCAGCGCGAGGCTCATGCCGGCCCGCCGCCGGCGATGCGGACGTCCGCCCGCAGCGCGGCGCTCTGAGCGACGTCGTCAGCGCTGTCGATTATCGCGTGCCTCCCGGACGGGCGGCCAGGCCGGCGCGCCCGGGCTGGCATCCCGCGGCGCCAGCGTCGCATACAGCGATCCGATCGAGCGCGCGAACGCCTCCATGGTGAAAAGCCGCTCATACAAAGCGGAGCCCGCAGCGGCGATGCGGCGGCCGGTGGCGGGCTGGTCGATCAATTCCACGATCGCCGCGGCAATGCCGCTGACGTCACCGGGCGAAACGAACAGCGCGGTTTCGTGATCGGCCAGCACTTCCGGAATCGAGCCGACGGGCGTGCAGATCACCGGCGTGGCGGAGGCCAGCGCCTCCAGGATGACCAGCGGCAGGCCCTCGTCATAGGCCGGCAGGATCAGCGCGTCGGCATTGACCATCAGGTCGCGGGCTGCCTCCTGGCTGACCCAGCCGGTGAACCGAAGCCGATCGGCGATGCCGAGTTGCTGCGCGAGGGCGCGGCACTGCTCGACGGGGCCGCCGCCGGCCATCGTCAGCTCGATGTTGCGGGACCGAAGCGACGGCGTGGCGAACGCCTGCAGCAGGTCCTTCACGCCCTTCCGTTCCAGCAGGTTGCCGACGAACAGCAGGCGGAACCGCCCATCCCTTGGCACCGTTCGCGGCCGCGGCGCCGTGGCCGGGACGCCATTGTAGATCACGCTGATGCGGTTCGCCCTGATATCGAAGGTATCCGCCACCCAGCGGCGCCAGACCTCTCCCAGGACAACGCAATGATCCGCCGCGTGGAACATCCAGCGCATCAGCATTCTTCTTGCCGGTCCCACCGAGGCGTGGAACTGCACGATCTGCGCCGCATGCAGGTGCAGCAGCACGCGCCCGCCGGAAAGTTTGGCTACCGCCAGCAGCACGGCCTTGCGATAGACGCTGCCGCGTTCGGCCAGGTTCAGATGCACGACCGCCAGGCGTCCGCGCATGGCCTCCAGGACAATGCGCCCGACCGCGGCGGCCAGGAACAGCGGCGAGAAGGCGATATGGCCGCCGCCGCGCGACTCCAGCCGCTTGAGGTCGAAACGATCCAGCGGATCGTGTTGCTGCGAGGCGAGATAGTCCATGATGCTGCCCATGCCGCCGCCAATCTGGCCATAGGGGCAGACAAGGAAGACTGTCCGGCGGTTGCTCATGCCAGGCTGAACTCCGCATGCGGCTGGGATCGGGCGCCGCCGCGCAGCCAGCGCGCCGCGGCCGCGATCATCGCATCCGGCCGCCTCCGCGGCATCGCCGGCGCCTGGACCATGGTCCTGTCGCTGCCGGCCGTGCCGGTCACCACATGATCGAGGTCGCGCAAGGCTGCCCGCAACGCGGTCGGATCGATCGCATTCCAGGCGATGCCGTTCGCGCCGGGACGGCGGCATGCGGCAACTGGCCGACAGGTGGTGGCGGCGGACAAGGCAGCGTCAAGGCGTGCTCCGATAAAGCCCGATGCTCCGGGAACGAGCACCGGCTTCCGGGAGGAGTCGAGCGAATCGGCCATGGATTATCCAGGTGCTGGAAGCGTGGAAACAGGGCGCCTGAAGCGAAGGCGGAGAAGTCAAGGCTATTCGATGGCAGAATGAAAAATCCGGCCAACAATCCCGCTAAAGAACCGGCACAGTATAATCGTCACCACCGCACCAGCGGCATCAAAAGCGATCGATCGGGCGCACAGGAACCCGTGGAGCGGAACGATCGGGATGATCCGATCGTTCGCGAAGATCCAGACGGGATACGCCCGCCTGGCATGGCCCCGGGGTTGCCCATTGGGCTGGGCTCACGCCGGAACCACCAGCACGGAACCCGACGATTTCCCAAGCGCCCGCATCTCCGGCACCGACGCCAGCACGGTCAGGCCGGTATCCATCTCCAGAGCTTCCGGCCGCAGGTAGATGGCGCGGAAGAAATGCGAGGCAAGGACCGAGCCGATGGACAGCAGCATGCTGACGACAAGCCCGGCGAGCAGGATCAGCCGCCGCGTCGGCTGCGGCAGCGCCGGCACGCGCGGTGGCTCGATCACCCGGATCGAGGATTGCTGGTTGGCTTCGACAGTCTCGACCACCTGCCGCTCGTCGAGGATCTTCGAGACAGCGCGGTAATTATCCTCCAGGATCGCGCGGTTGCGCTCCAGCTCATGCAGTTTCATTTCGTCCGCGTCCAGGCCGGCGACCTGCTTGTTCAGCGCCGCCAACTGGGCCGCGATCGCATCATGCCCGGCCAGGCTGGCCCGCAGGTCCGCCATGGTCTTGTTGCGGTCCGCCTGCACGCCGTACGCCTGGGTGGCCTGCATGCGGGCGATGTCGGTTTCCCGCTCCAGCATCTGGCGGCGGGCCTCGTCGACCGCGGGCGAGCCGCGGTAATGCGTCGCGGCATCCTCCTCACGCTGGTGATAGGCCCGCACCATGCTTTGCAGCGCCGCCGCCGCGTTCGCCCGGCCCTTCTTGCCGCCGGCGACGGTGTCAAGCTGCTGGTTGAGCTGCGTCAGCCGCGCCGTCTGCTCGGCAACCATGCTCTCCGACTTCGCCAGCGCGATCTCGAGCTCGCCCTGTTGCTTCAGCAGGATCTGCCTGCGCTCGCCGAAATTGCTGATGTCGTGCTGCTGCTTGAACGCCTGCAACGCGGCGTCCGCGGCGTCGAGCTGCTTGCCGATGGCGTCATGCTGCACCTGGACAATCGGCGCCTGCACGTCGCCGTACAGCTTCTTCCGGAGCTCGAGGTACTGAACCTCGAGCACGCGCAGCGCCTCGGCCGACAGGACCTTGTTCGGGTTGGTGAAATCCAGCCCGATGACGCTGGACTTCTTGTCCACCGTGACGGTCAGGTTGCGGGCGAACTGCTCGACGGCCCGCACCATCGGGTCGATCGCGCCCCCCTCGGTGGATTTGTCGGTGAGGCCCAGCGTATCCGTGATGAACTGCTTGACGTCCGTCTTCCACTTCTCGAACGCGGTCGGCTTCTGCACCAGTTTTGGATACAGCTTCGCGAGGCCGATTTCCCGGATGACGGTCCGGTGCAGGTCGTCGCTGCCAATGATGCTGGCTTCCGTGCGCAGCACCTGCTCCACATCGACGCCGCCGGTGTTCAGCATCTGCTGGCCGGCGGTGGAGCGGAAGGTATGTTCCGATCCCAGAAGCACCAGCAGGCTGGACTTCGCCTTGTAGTCGGGCGTTACCATCAGCGCGATCGCAATGCTCAGTGCCGTGACGCAGAAGAAAATCAGGAAGATCCGGCCCTTCTGCGTGAATACGGTCAGCAGCAGGTCGCGCATCACCAGGCGTGGTGGCAGGGCAAGAGATTCGTTCATGGTTTGAATCCGGCTAGTTTAACAGGTGACGGTCGCAGGCCGGCATGTTCGGCCGTTCGGCTTCGGCCCAGCGGCGGTGGCCGCGGAGCAGGCTGGGTAGCTGGCGCAGTTCTCGGGTAACCGGTCAGGGCGATCATGCAGGCCGTCATTAAGAACAGATCGGAGCCTTTGCGGCCAAGCGAATTAGCGGTCGAGTCGATCAGGATAGCCGCAAGCAGCAGAAGCCAGCCCAGCGGATGGTTCGCTCTCCGTCCCAGGTGGATGATGAACAACCCGAACGCGACCAGAAAGACGGCAAAGCCGATGATGCCGAGATTGAGGAACATCAGCAGCCAGAAATTCTCGATATCGGTGTTCTTCGCTGCGAGTCCGATCTGATATTTCAGTACTTCCTCACGGACGGGCGATACGCCAAACAGCACGTCTTTCAGGTTCAGATGGTTCAGCACCAGCCACTGCATGTTTCGGACTTCGGCGCTGTCATCCATATACATATGCGTCAGAGCACGTTCACCGATGTCGGTGCTGCTGACCAGCACGATCAGCAACGGCAGCAAGATCACGATCCCGGCGAACAATGCCCCGAGAAACCCCAGGCTCAGATCACGGCGCGCCAGGCCGCGCACCAACTGCACGACAGCGACCATAGTGACGAGGATTACCGTCGTCACCAGCGCCGCGCGGCCGCTGAAGCTCAGCAGGCCAATCAGCATGCTCGTGAACAGGGCGGCCTTCAGCAGCCCATTCATGCGCATGCGCAGCAGCAGGAATGTCGCCATCGACGTCATAAGCGCCCCACCCAGCGGGTGGCCGAACAGACCGGCGCCTCGGAAATCCGAGGCGTCATCGATAACTTGCTGCGCGGCG
Organism: Rhodopila globiformis; assembly: GCF_002937115.1. Lineage (GTDB taxonomy): Bacteria > Pseudomonadota > Alphaproteobacteria > Acetobacterales > Acetobacteraceae > Rhodopila > Rhodopila globiformis. Next base: position 23,310 of record NZ_NHRY01000277.1, read on the forward strand.
GCTTCCGCGTCATCGCTGACCTCATGCGGAATGAGGTGCGTTTGTGTGATCGTCTCGCCAACCGAAATGACGATGCTGACGAGGCACAAGGCAATGATCCACCAGGCCAGTATGCGCTTCTGACGATCACTGGCGTCTTCCATGGCGACGCATAGCATGGCGGCGGAAAGATAGCTCTCCACATAGACTGCCGCACCGCTGAAGCCGACATTGAGAATCGAGTAGAATGCACAGAACAGAATCAGCACGGCATAGGTCGCCAACGCCGGCTTGGTCCGGAACAGCCGTACGAGGCCGCTGCCGGCCGGGCGCGTCAGGAACAGCATCATGCAGCACGCGATCCCGACGAGGTAGGTTGCGGGATGCAGCTTGAACACCGGGTTGCCGCCGACGGTGGCATAGGGAATGCCCATCACATCCAGCGAGCGCCCGGACACGAGCAGATGCAGGATCACCGAGAACAGGGCGATGTTGAACGCCGCATTGCGGATCCGCGCATTACCGGCGGCGGAGCGGACGTCGGTCAACCGCACCGGCGCCAGCGTGCGCAAGGTCCGAATCATTGGCCGCTTCCGAAGTTGCGCAGGCCGCCGCGCATCTGGTCCTCGATCACCGCGGCGCCAAAGCCGATCGTCGCTTTGGCATAACGTTTCGTCAACCGCGCGGGTTCCTGCCGCACGCGCCAAAGCCATTCCAGGCCGGCGGACTGCCAACGCGACGACGCGCGCTGCACCAGGCCGAGTTCGATCTTCACCGCCTGGCCGACGCAGAACGCCCAGCAGGGGGGCAGCAGCGCCCGATTGGTGTCGACGAATATTTCGCTGCGCGGCGCGCCAACGGCCATCACCAGGACGGTCGTGCCATGCGCCGCGATCGCGCGCGCCATGGCGGCGCAAGCGGCGGCGTCACGTTCGAAGCCGAACGGCGGGATCGTGGTTTCGCAGGCATCCGCCAGCCCGTTGCTGGCCGCCCATGCGCGCACCGCCCGTGCGGTCGTTTCGGTGTCAACGACAAAGAAGAACCGCTGCCACGACGGGTAGGGCGCCAGCCGCATCAACTCGGCAGTGATCTCGCAGCCGGTGACGCGGGCACGACGCTCCCCGCACAGCCGCGCATAAAGCTGCACCGGCCAGCCGTCGCAGACAATGCGGGCGGCGTTGCGGTAAGCCCTGGCCATCGCGGTCGACCGCCGGATAATCGCGATATGGTCGATGTTCGGCGTGACCACCAGCGCCACGCCATGCGCCGGCTGGCGCCGATCGCAAATCGCCGCGTGGACGATTTCCCGCGCCGAGTCCGTGCTGAGGGTCAGGCCGAAGGGGCGCTTGCGGAAGGCCATGCTTACGCCGCCCAGGCCCGGTTGGGTGCCAGCGCGCTGAACAGCGCCACGTAACGGGATGCGCAGGCGGCATAGCTGTAGTCAAAGGCACGCTGCCGCAGAAATTCGGCAGGAAAACGTTCGCGCAATGTGGCAACCTGATTCATCGCTGCGGCCATGGTCTCCGGATTGTGTGGTTCCACCAGGACGCCGAAGCGTCCATCATCCAGGATTTCGGCCGGGCCATGTTCGCAGCGCGTGGATATGACGGGTGTCCCGCATCCCAGCGCCTCGACGATGACATTGCCGAACCCTTCGTAAAGGGAGCTCAGGAGGAACGCGTCGGCCTGGCGGAAGAAGGGCAGGACATTGCCGTGGAAGCCCTGGAAATCGACCACGGCGCCCAGGCCAAGCCGATCCACAAGGCACTTCAGCGCCGTCTCCATCGGGCCGGTGCCGAGGATGATCAGACGGCTGTCACAGCTCCGGCGATGGATCGCCAGGGCCTGCAGCATGGTTTCGTGGTCCTTCAGGGCAACCAGGCGTCCGGCGGTCACGAAGACCGGATGGCCGGGCTGGCCGAACCAGCGATGCTCGAGCGGCTCCTCGCAGCGCGCCCGAAAATCAGGCCCGATCACCGGATTGTTGATGGTTACCACACGCTCGCGCGGGATGGCGCCGACGGTCACCAGGTCATTCGCCACACCGGCCGAGACCGCAACAGCCCGTTCGATCAGTGGCCGAAGCAGCCGATAAGCCGTCCCAACGTAGCGGTACGTCCAGTCTGTCCCGAGGAACGGCCCTGCGGCGATCGGGTTGTGCTGGCAGATGACGATCCTGGTCCTGGAGAAGGCGAACGCCTTGGCCAGCAGCGCGGCGACATTGTTCAGATCGACGTTGGCGAGCAGAATGTCGGGCTGCTCGGCCCGCAGGAAACGCGCCAGCCGCGGCACGTCGTGCAGGGTTCGCGGGCTCGCGAGATCGATCACCCGCAGGCCGGCAGGCAGTTGGCACAGCAACGGGCCGCGCAGGCGATGCACCACCAGCGTGATGTCGGCGCCACGCTGGCGGAATTCCTCCGCAATAATCAGGCTTTGCCGCTCGACCCCACCACCCGAGAGGTCGTGCATGTAGATCGCGACGGAGATTGCGCGCGGCGCGCCCGGCACGACCGGACTGATGCCCGCAAGAGTCTTGTCGGCTGAAGTCAGAACCCATCCGGACATGGTCAACCTAACCTTGCTCTGAACAACAACCGGGACGCCCGGGCGGCAAGCTTGTGCAGCAGCGCGCCACGATCCAGCACGTAGCGCTTCCCATCCACCCAGAACTGCTCCCCATCGTGGGTCAGCGTATGCAGTCCGTGCGGGAATGGGCCGGCCTTGTCCGGCCGCAGAACCGTTACCAGCGCCTCCTGGAATTCCGTTTCGCTCAACGCCAGGATCTCGTGTACGGCGACGGCCGCGCCATAGGTGGCGGCACAATCCTGGCCTGGCCGAAACAACCTGCCGTTGACGTCGAACAGCATGCCGGCGCAGCGTGCGCCACGCACGTCGATCTTCACCGGCCAGCGGGCGTGCGGCACCCAGGGGCCGGTCAGCGCCTCGGCGTGCAGCAGGCACAGATTATCGTGCTCGCCCAGGTCAAGGTCGGTGCAGCCAAGCCAGTAGCGGCCGTTCCAACGGAACAAGGTGGGATCGGCAAGCCGGGAATGCGGTGCCACGTCACAAACCGGGGCCAGGCTGCCGTCGTCAGCCAGGCGGTGGATGCGGGTGGCGCCGCGCTGCGGCGCTTCGGGGACGCAATACACCGTGTCGCCTTCAAGGAAAGTGCACGGATAGGAATGGTGATGCCCGTCATCCAGAATGACGGCTTGCTCCGACAGCCCGACGCCAGATTGCGAAACAGCAATGATCCGGCCAACCCCTTCGGATGTCGGCATGTCCTCGCACAGGATGCGGTTGGTTCCCGGCCACGGGAACGGGTCCGCGAGGTAGCTGCGGCCCGGGGCCGGCGCATACCACCGGATATCTTTCAGGCCGCTGCCGTCGAATACGGCCTGCATCGGAACGGACGTGCTGCCGAGGCTCCACCACTCCGTCATGAACCGGCTGTGCCAGCGCTGGCCCAAATGATCCAGCCAACCGGGCAGGCCGTGGGCGCGCGGCACCGGCGGGACACAGGCCGGCCCGCGCGCGCGTCCCAGTGCGGCGTCGCGGACGAAGCGCATCGCCAGGCGATCGACCGCGGCAAGGAACGCCGCACGCGATCCGCGGGTACCGATGGTGCCTTCATCAAGAACGTCGGGCGTCGCGCTGCCGGATGCGTACTGGACCAGCCGCACCGTCAGGGCATAGGGACGCCGATGCCAGTACCGGTGCAGCAAGGCCGCGTGGTCGAGACTGTCGCCATTTGCCGTTTCCAGGCGCCACAGCAACGCATCGCACGGCGCGGAACAACCGGGCTCCAGCCGCAGTACCACCGCCTCACACAGGGCCGTGTCCGTCAACGCGGCATCGACGATTTCGGATGTATCAATACCGGCGAGGACGACGACCATGGGTGATCTGCGCATCTGGGGCAGGAGGGTCACGTTGGCTCAACGCCTGGGCATGGCGGGGACAATTTTCATTTCAACTCCGGCCGAGCCAACGCGGCAGGATGGTTCTCTCCCGGTTCAGCACGACGCCCACTGTTTGTCCGCCGAGACGTTCCAGCAGCGCCTTGGCATTTTCGATTTCCCACTGCCTGGTGCGCCCGGCGGCGACGACCAGGACGGAACCGTCGCAATAGCGCGAGACCGCCGCCGCCTCCGGTGCCTCGGTCGGCGGCGTATCCAGGACGATGACCGGATGGCTGGCGCGCAGCATATCGAGCATCGATTGCAGACGGTCGCCGCCCAGCGCCAGCAACGGACGCTCGCCGGGGCCCAGCTTCGCCCACATCAGGTTCTTGGCGTCGCGCGCGGGCACGATGGCGTCGGCCAGCGGGAGGCCCCGGCGCAGGGCATCGAACAGTGTCGGCCGGTCCGCGTTCGGCCCGTGCCCACGGGATTTCATAGGCACGCCGTTGCAGTCGACGTACAGCACGGGCTGCGCGCAGTCGTCCGCCGCGACGCGGGCATAGCCCGACGCCACGGTGCTTGCCCCGGTTTCCGACGTCGGTGAAGTGAACTGCACGACCAGCGGCATGGCGCTGGTCCGTCTCGCCTCGATGGCGTAATAAAGCTGCACGAAGGACGGGTGATGCCGGGATATCGCGCCGATGCCGATCCGCACCGGCGCGAGCGCCTGCTCGTCGTTCGATCCGGTCGCGGGCGCCGCTTTACGAAGGATCGTCAGCTCGGGGGTCGATAGCCTGTTCACGAGGGCATCTCCAAAATCACAGACCCGGCTTCAATCGAAATGACCGCCGCCAGACATGACATTTTGCCGGTGGTTAGGGCCGCCAAAGTATGGGGTATTGCACAATTGGCGAAATCAAAACGCATTGTCATCGGCAAAAACCAGCCTGACGGTCTGCCACAAAATCTTGATGTCAAGACCAAGCGACCAGTTCTCGATATAGTACAAGTCATGGTTGACGCGATGAACGATCTTCTCGACGCTGTCCAATGCGCCGCGGTGCCCATTGACCTGTGCCCAACCGGTTATTCCAGGCTTTACACGGTGACGTGAGGAATAGATCGGTACTGCCTCTTCCAGAGCCAGGCCGCCCGCCGTGGTCGCCAGCGCATGCGGACGCGGTCCGACCAGCGACATGTCGCCCTTCAGCACATTGATCAATTGAGGCAGTTCATCAAGGCTGGTCCGCCGCAGCCATGCGCCCAGGGGAGTCACTCGCTTGTCGCCTCGGAATGCCTGCTGCCTGGCATCCGCATCCGACAGATGCGTGTACATCGAGCGGAACTTCAAGACCTCGATGACATGGTTGTTATAGCCGACACGCCGCTGCCGGAAGAACACCGGTCCTTTCGAGGTCGATTTCACTCCGATGGCGATCGCCAGCATGACCGGCGAAATGAAGGTCAGAAGCCCGAGGGACAGCACGATGTCCTCGGCCCGCTTGAGGCTGCCGCGCCAGCCGTTGATCGGCCGGTTGCACGCCATCAGCAGCGGCAGGTCGAACGGCGCGCCGGTCCGGTGCAGCGGCATGTCCAGCGACTTCATGCCGGCATAGATATAGACGTCGATCGGCGCCAGGGAGATGCGCCGGACGATTGCCTGCGCGGTGTCGCCGGCCGCCCACGGCAGCGCGACCAGGACCGTGTCGACCGCATCCTGGCGGATCATCCGCTCCAGCGCGTCGATGCCGCTGAACGCCGGCAGGCCGCGGAAGCTGCGCCGCGCCTTGCACGCCTGGGTGCCGGCAGCGCCGTGCTCGACCACGCCGATGATGTCGAAGGCGCGTTGGTGACCGGTGCCGATGCGCATCAGCAGATCATGGACGCAGTCATGCTCGCCGATGATCACCGTCCGGTTCAGCGTTGCCGGGCCGCCGTGGGCCCGGATGCGCAGGAGGCGGGCTGCCAGCAGCGGGAAGATCCCCGCTGCCAGCAATGTCGGCACGAACGGGCCGGCCAGCATGGCGATCATGCCGCTCAGAGCCGGCAGGCCGACGTCGTTTGCCGCCGAGGCCAGGCAGAACGTCAGCAACGTGCCGGTCGCGACCGCCTGCACCCAGGCCAGAACCAGCTTGCGCGCGTGCAGTTGGCGGCTCATGACCGCCTCGGCGGTGTAGAGGCCCCGCTCGAAGAAGCTCAGGATCGTGCACAAGATCAGGCAGGCCATTGCCACAATGGCCGATGGGACGCGCACGCCGTGCAACGGATTGAAGAGCCCGTAGCAAAACGCAGCCATGCACACCGTGACGATGGCGTCTTGCAGGATCAGGGCCAATGCGCGGACCGCAAGCCGGGGACGGGGTGGGAACAGATGTCCCGGTTCGTCGGTGGCGCCAGGCAGAGGCTCAGTCGGGGCGGCGATATCCAAAGCCATATCCGGTTCGGCCACACCTGGCATCAGCCTGTTCCTGTTGCTGTTGACTCGTGATAGCCATTACGAGCCCGCATAGTTTAACGGGCCGGCGGCGTCGTGCCGCGGCTTAAATTTTTTATAGGATCACGCAGTTGAGAAGCGTCTGAAACCTGGCCAAGGACAGTACCCTGCGGCTCGGCCGGACGGGCAGCCCAATCGACGCCGGCAAATTAACCCGGCTTGAACGGGGAGCGAAACCAAACTCTGCGTGTACGACATCAGGGTGGAATGTTCCGAGACACTTTCGATCTGCTGTCCGCCATCGATCAGAATCCGGCGGAATGTGGCGAAACAGTGGCGGCAATTAAAGCTTCTGCGGAAGAAATTGCCGCTCGTTACCGAATCCGGCTGTCTTTTGCGCAACTCCGCCGCGCTGCGCAAGCACGAAAATGCCGGCGTAATCTCCAAACGACACCAAAACAAATCGATGTCGGCCGCAATTAGTCCGGTCCCCGTTCTGTTCCAGGCTCCGCTATAGCCGATACAATCACGCCTTGGTTCCACCACCGTCCTGGCCGCCGCCGTCCTGGCCGCTAAGGAATGTCAGCAACAGATCAATGACCCGGCCGTGCTGTTCCTGCTGAACCCAGTGCCCCGCCCCATCCAACAAATGACAGCCACGCACGTCCCTGCCGGCACGGTTCTGCATCCGCTCGATTGCGCCAGGCGCCTGATAAACGCCCCAGTCACAAACACCCGCAATGAACATTAAGGGGATGTCGATGGTACGACCATGAAAAACCTGCAACTCCTGATGGCCAATACCCTGAGTGCGGCATCGGTACCACTGTAAACCGCCCTGAAAGCCGGTACGGTTGTATTCATCACTGTAAACACGCAACTCGTGATCCGGCAGCCAGGTACAGGCCGCCTCCGCAGGTGGCATCTCGGCCGCCACGGTCTGCGCCATGTCCTGTTCAAGGTCCATGATGTAATAAGTGGGCATGCGCGCCAGTTCAGATGCGGTCCATGCTGCCAGCCGGATCGGCCGGTTGCCGGGCCAGTCGGCACTCTTGTAATGGTAGTAGGCCCGCAGAAAGGCATGCACGCCCTGCCGGCAGCGCATCATGTCGTCGTTGGCCAGCCGTGTCGAATAGTACCATTGGTAATGCTTGCGCGGACGGTCGAGTGCCGCCAGGGCCTGGTGGATCGTCTCGGTACCGGGTTGAGGCGAATCGAGGCCGGGCGGCCCGGGAAACGGCGCGCTCATGAGTGTGACGCTGCGGAAGATATCCGGGCGCAGCAGCGCGCACCAGGCGGCAACCGCGGCGCCGAAATCATGTCCCACGACGGCTGCGACGGAGGTGCGGCCAAGGGCCGCGACCAGCCCGACCATGTCGCGGACAAGATTGAAGATACGAAACGATGCCAGGTCCCCGTCATAGTCCGGGTCCCAGCCGCTGGTGCGGCCATAACCGCGCTGGTCCGGGGCCACCACGTAATAGCCGGCCTGTGCCAGGGCCGGCATCACTTTGCGCCACGAGTAGGCGAGTTCCGGAAATCCGTGCAGCAGCAGCACGCACCGCTGCCCGGGCCGATCCATGCCGGCCTCGAGCACGTGCATGGTCAGGCCGTTCACGTTCTGTATGAAGCGGGATCTCATGCCCGCCGGAAGCAGGCCGGCGTCCAGTGGCGCAATCATGCCGGGTTCGCGCTCTCAGTTGGCTGATGCCTCAATTGGCAGATGGCTTGGTCGGCTGGTGCCTCGATTGGTCGATGCCTCAATTGGCCGGTGCCGTGGTAACGTCTGGCTATATACGCCTCGACTTGCTCATCAGTTCGATCACAGACAAGCGCCTCGCGGTTTCGTTCCACAAAGTGACGCGCACATTCCAGCCGGCAATCAAGGGTGCAACAACATGACCTGCGCGCGCCGGACGGATGATCCTGCCGGCAGTTTCGATGAGGAATGAGACGATTCCATGACTGGACCGACCCTTCATCACAATCAAGGGAAGAAAAACCGCATGACGGCTTCGTTATCGGCGGCGCGCGTCATAGCGTAATGAATTCATGGCGATCAATCCAGGGCGGCGAAATTCCGCAGCGGCCCCTGACGCCGGGCCAGAATGCACAGGCGCACACCGGGCGCCTGCCGCCGCGTCCAGTGCGTCCGATGCGCCCGCGCTTGCCCCGACGCGTTCGCGCAGGCCATGCGGGCGCCAATGCAGACCCTCTAGTGCTGACCCTCCGGCATCCGCACGACCAGGCCATCCAGCGCCTCGGTCACCTTGATCTGGCAGGACAGCCGCGAATCCGGCTGGGTCACCGCGGCGAAACTCAGCATGCTGGCCTCCTGCGAGCCAACCGGCGGCAGGCCGGTTTTGTCGAGCCAGGCGGCATCGACGTAGACATGGCAGGTGGCGCAGGCGCATTCACCGCCGCAGTCGGCGTCGATCCCGGGAATGTTGTTCTCGACGGCTCCCTGCATCACCGACTTGCCAACCGGAACCTCAACCACGTGCTCGGTTCCATTATGTTCAACGTACGTTATGCTTGGCATGGCGTTTCCCTTCCTGGCCGCCACCAGTCTAAGCGGCGAGTTCCTGCATCGAAACTGACATATCCTCTATGCGCCTGCGGCTGAGGCGCTTGCCGCGCGCGATGATGCGCCGCCCGCCCATGAACTCGGTCGAGGCATTCACCGCCTCGACCGCCCGCACCGTGCCGTCCGCCGCCAGGTGGAACAGCGCGAATTTCGCGCCCGGGATGTCGCCGCGCACCACGGTCTCGGTGGCGTCGAACGGCAGGCCGGCGATCTGCAGGCGCAGGTCGTACTGGTCGGACCAGAACCACGGCACCTCCGGCGCCGGCGGCGGCTTGCCGCAGATCTGGCTGGCCGCTTGCCTGGCCTGCTCCAGTGCGTTCGGCACGCTTTCCAGGCGCGCCATGCGACCATAGAGCGGCAGCGGGCGGTTGGTGCAATCGCCGACGGCGAAGATCGCCGGATCGTCTGTGCGGGCGGCAAGGTCCACAATGATGCCGTTGTCGCAGCCGAGGCCCGCATCCCGCGCCAGAGCCTCGTTCGCCACCACGCCCACGCCGATCAGGGTGGCGTCGCACGGGATCACGCGCCCGTCGCCCAGGCGCACGCCGGCCACGGTGCCGTCCGCCGCGTCCAGTTCGATCACCTGCGCGTCGGTTTCGATCGCGACGCCCTGGCCGCGGTGGTAGTCCTGGAAGAAGTTCGACAGGATCGGGCCGGCGACGCGGGCCAGCACGCGGCTCTCCCGCTCGATGACGACCACCTCCGCGCCCAGCGCGCGCGCCGAGGCCGCCGCTTCCAGCCCGATATAGCCGCCGCCGATGACCGCCAGGCGCGCGTCCGGATGCAGCACGGCCTTCAATTGATCCGCGTCGGCGACCGTCCGCAGTTCCAGCACGCGGCCCAGGTCGCGGCCGGGCAGGGGCAGGCGCCGGGCACGGGCGCCGAGCGCCAGGATCAGGAAGTCGTACGACAGGGCCGCGCCATCCGACAGCGTGACCGCCTTCGCCGCGCGATCGATCGCAGTCACCCGCGTGCCAGGCCTCAGGTCGATGCCGGCGTCCGGATAGAAGTGCGCCGGGCGCAGCAGCAGGCTTTCCGTCGTGGCCTCGCCTTTCAGCCACGCCTTCGACAGCGGCGGCCGCTGGTAGGGCGGGATCGGCTCCTCCCCGACCAGGGTGATCGCGCCCTGCCAGCCAAGCTGGCGCAGCATGGCGGCGGCGGACCCGCCAGCGTGTCCCGCCCCGGCGATGACGACATGTCGGCTGTCCTGGCTCAACGCTCCGCTCCCGTTTTCTGCTGTGCCGATAGGAGCAGCGGACGCGCGAATCGGCAAGCCGGTGGGAGCCGGGGTTGCCGGGGCGGCTTGGAAAACAGAAAACAAGTTTATACCAGATGCCGTGTGAAGAAAGTTATTCTTATTTCAATTCAGCTATTGCGCATTTGGGCAAAAATATCCTCTTATCACGCCCACACCGGTTTTCCTGACCTTCAAATCCGAAAGAATCAGCTCATGCTGCAGTCTCATGTCATCGACGTTGATGGCGCTTTCGTCGGCGCCGCCGTACGGCTGGACAAGGGCTATCGCTTCATCGCTACCGACATGAAGCTGGACGACCTGGATGGATCGATCTGGCCGACATTGGCGGATGTCCAGCGGCTGGCACGCCGCGTCTACCTTGGCGGCCGCCTGGCCACGTCCCGCACACATTAATAGAGTGGGGCCCAGGGCTGTCAGACTCCGCGCCTACAGCAGACCGCAGGTCGGTTGGGACACTGAGGCCCCCTGTCCTCATCGTCATGGCCCGGCTCGTCCGGGCCACCTATCGCGGCACATGTGCTGGAACAGGTGGCCCGGACGAGCCGGGCCATGACGATGAGGGAGCGCCGTCGCCCTGTCTCAAGCGACCTGCGGCCTGCTGTAGTCCCGGATTGCGCCCAGCACCGATGCCGGACGAGACCCCAGCGCCTCCGGCGTCCAGGCTTGGCGCATCGTGAACAGCGCGACCAGCGCGGCCGCATCCTGGTCGCGGTCCAGCGCGACGGCCGCGGCGACGTGCCCGTCCTTGACGTAGTAGGCGATGAATTCCGGCTTCTCCAGGTCGCCGTGCACGACGACGTCGTCCCAGTCCTCGGCATGGCCAATGGTGTCCAGCCGCTTCAGGTACTGGATCGTCCAGAACACCGGCACGGCCTCGTACCGCACGGCGCGGCCCAGCATGGCGAGTGCCGCCACGCGGCCGTGCTGCTCGGCGACGCGCCAGTGTTCGACGCGTATCGGCGGGCCGTCGCCGCGCAGCGGGAAGCGGGCAACGTCACCCCCGGCGAACAGCCCGTCGGCGACGCGCAGGGAGGCGTCGACGGTCAGGCTGCCGTCCTGGTTGCGATCGACCCCGTGCAGGAAATCCGTCACCGGCCGTATGCCGAAGCCGATGACGACGAAATCCGCCTCCAGCCGTTCGCCGGAGGCCAGGACGACGGTCCCGCCGTCCTCGATCGCCGCCGCTTCCTGTCCGAACCGGAACGCGACGCCGTGCCTCTCGTGCAGCCTGGTGAAGACGCCGCCGATGCGCGCGCCCAGTTGCTTTTCGAACGGCGCCTGCTGCTGCGCCACCACGGTGATGTCCAGGCCGCGTTCCCGCAGGCTGGCCGCCACCTCCATGCCGATGAAGCTGGCGCCCAGCACCACCGCGCGTTCGCTGCGCTCGGCTCGCGCCAGGATCGCCTCGGCGTCGGCGCGGTTCCGCAGCAGGAACACGTCCGGCCCGTCGGCGCCGGGCAGGGAAGGCCGCTTCGGCGCGCCGCCGGTGGCGACAAACGCGGCATCGTAGCGCAGCACGCGCCCGTCGGCGCAGGTGATGCGGCGCTCGGCGGCATCGAGCCGGGTGACCTCGGCCGTCAGCCGCTCGATCCCGAGCCGGCGATAGAACGACTGCGCCTGCAGCGGCGATTTTTCCCCTCCCTGCTGGCCCGAGAGGACGTACTTGCTCAGCAGGGTGCGGTCGTACGGCACCCGGTTCTCGCGGTCCAGGATGACGATCCGGCCGGCAAATCCCTCCTCCCGCAGGGTCTGCGCCGCCAGCGCGCCGGCGCCGCCGCCGCCGATGATGGCGAAGCAGCGCGAATCGGCCGCGGCCGGCGCTTCCGGCGCCTGTGCGGGAGCACTCAACAGAATACGGTCGTTTTCGACCCGCGCGGCGAAGCGCTGCAGGCCGTCAACCGCCGGCGGCTCCAGCAGCGCGCCGGTGCGGACGCAGAACGTGGCCTTGTGCCACGGGCAGATGATCCGGCCGGCATGGTAGACCCCCTGCGCCAGGGGCCCGCCGGCGTGCGGGCAGGTGGCGGCAACGGCATGAACCGTGTCCCCCTCGCGAACCAGGAGCACCGGCGTGCCGTCGGCCTCCACCTGGCGAACGGTCTGGTCCTGCCATCCGCTGAACGACCCGGCATCATGGCCGCGTTGAGGCATGACGTATCCCCCGCTGTGTCCGGAAGGGATAAGCGTGGCGACAAGCGTCGGTTCACCGTGTGTTGCAACTCGTGATGACAGGGCCGGGCATGGGAACCCGGGCAAGGCTCGCCCGTTGCTGGCGGAACCTTTCTGGAGAACGCCATGTCATCGGAACCCGCATTATCCCCGGACCGGCGCAGCCTGTTGTTCTGGACGACGATGATGGCCGGCGCGGCGAGCCTTGGGGCATCCCCGGCACGGGCGCAGCCGGACGGGCATTCCGGGCCGCAGGAGATCGGCGGCCTGCGCAAGGGCATGTTCAGCTTCATGTTGGCGCATGAGCAGTTCCCGGTCACGGAACTGGTGCAGCTTGGCGCCCTGGCCTCGAAGTCGGGCTTCCAGGTGCTGTCCACCAGCGATCATTTCCAACCGTGGCAGGCGAACGAGGGCCATGTCGGCCAGGCCTGGGTCACGCTGGGCGCGCTGGGCGGGCAGTCGCACAGCTGGATGGGCACGACCGTGACCTGCCCGACCCTGCGCTATAATCCCGCCGTCGTGGCCGAGGCGTTCGCCACGCTCGACCAGCTCTATCCGGGCCGCATCTTCCTGGGCGTCGGCTCCGGCGAGGCGCTGAACGAAGAGGCTGCGACCGGCGCCTGGCCGAAATGGCCGGAGCGGTGGGAGCGGCTGATCGAGGCGATCGCCGTCATCCGGCAGCTCTGGACCGGCGAGCACGTCTCGTTCAAGGGCAAGTATTATACGGTCGACGCGAAGCTGTACGATGCCCCGGCGAAGCCGATTCCGCTGCTGACGGCGGCGAACGGGAAGAAGTCCATGCGCCTGGCCGGCCAGCACGGCGACGGCCTGATCAGCGATCCGGTCAGCTGGAAGAAATGGAAGTCCGAATGGGAAGCGGGCGCCCGCGAGGCCGGCAAGAACCCGGCGGACATGCCGGTGCTGATCGAGCACTACGCCGTCGTCGGCGGCCAGGAAGCGGCGAAACAGGCCGCCGAGCTATGGCGCTTTGGGCCGAAGGCGTGGCATTCGCTGTTCGACGTGCCCAGCCCGGCCGCGATCCAGCAGCAGGCCGAGCAGCAGGTTCCGATCGAACAGGTACTGAAATCCTGGGCCGTCGGCACCGATCCCGAGGTGCACATCAACGCCGTCAAGGAGCTGTTCGACAGCGGTGCCACCATCGTCAACATCCACTCCGGCCAACCGGACCAGAGGAAGGTGATTGAATTCTATGCCTCCCACGTCCTGCCGAAGTTCAGGCAGCCAGCGTAACGGAGAGCCACTGTGCGCGTCACGAGAACGTTCGCCGCCCAGACCATCCCCGGTGGTCCTGGCCCGGACCTGCCCGAACCGACGACACCGCCGGGTCCCGACATCCCGCCGCCGGCGCCGGACACGCCTTTGCCCGGGCCAGGGCCTGACATTCCGCCGGCGTCGCCGCCGGGGCCGGGAGAGATCCCGTCGCCAGGCTTCTGAAACGGCCGGGCGTGTCCCAATGCGTATCAGGATAAGGCGGTGGCTGGAGAACGGCCTTTCCCTGATCGTCATGGCCCGGCTTGTCCGGACCACCTATTCCAGCACGTGTGCCGCGACAGGTGGCCCGGACAAGCCGGGCCATGACGAGGGAGAAACGGCACGCGCCGCCGAACCTTTCTCCAGTCGCCAGCTTATCCTGATACGTATGGGGCGTGTCCCGGCCATCCACCCCCGCCGTGTGCGGCCACGATCGGTTCAAACCGGATAGCCTGCGTGACCGGACAGAACTGCCGGAACCGCAGAAGGAACATTAGTGTTCATCTGTGTTTCCCCCTTATCCCGGAGAACAGACAACCGCGCTGCATCCCGGTCGGCACGCCGGCGCCCGGTTCGTGCCGCGCTGAGAGTGCCGGATTCTGGAAACACAGATGAGCACGGATGCACACAGATGAGGTCGGTGCGACTACACCCGGCGTGCCACCAGGCCGGCGCCGCCGGAGCGAGGCATTGATCGCCGATGTGTCGCCGGCGGCATGATCCACTGACGCCGATTGGTCGGCCGGAACCGGTCAATGGATCAGGCCGCTGGCATAGGCAGGCACAAGGCGGGAGCCCGTTTCAGCACGAGACAGGGGGCGGGGGACGCATAAGGGCAGGGCTGTTCCCCTTGCTTTCGGGGCGGCGTTTCATCGCCTGGCTCGTTCACACCCTTTAGTGGTCCTTCGCGGTTTCCGTGTTGAAAGCGGTAGCCAATCCAAACCCCGCCGCTTCGGATGCCCGCCCACCACTGTGCACCGATTCACATCGCCGCCACGGGCATGGCCTCAGGATACGCGACTGCGGCCACAGCCGGCCGCAACCAACCGTGGAGGCAAAATGAACGCTCGCTCATCAAAGGACGTGCAGCCTGGAGTCAGGCTGACCGAGGCTGAACTGGACGCAGTGTCAGGCGGCCTGAACCCGCAGCCGCTGCCTCCCGGCCTCCGGGAGGAGTCTTTTCAGGCGTCACGGGACGCGCCTGTGAACCCCGATCCCGTGCCGTGGTGAGAGCATAGCCTCGGGGCGTCGGCAGGCATGCCGGCGCCCTTCCAACTGCCAGCATCGCGAATCTCAGCGAGCGGAACGGCTCCGGCGTCTCCAGAAGGCACATAAGGGCAGGCGTCCGCGGCCTCCACCCCGCCTAATGATAGCCGCTGTCGTAACCCGGCGGCGGCCTGTAGTCGTAGCCCTGCGGCGGCGGGGGCGGTGGCTGTCCGCGATCGTAGCCGGGCGGCGGAGGCGGCGGCGGGTGCCGATGATAGTCCACGACGACGCAGCCGGTCAGCCCAAGCAACGCAACCGCCATCAGGCCAGTGCCCGCGAGCCGCATGCAAGACTCCTTTCCATCTCCCCCCGCGCCCAGGTCTGGCATCCCGCCGCGCGCAGCGAGACGTTCAACGCCGTGCCGGGCAGGAAAGTTCCACCTCCGGCGCCCGTTGTTGCCGCCGGGCACCGGTTCGCCGTGCCGCCGGGGCAGAGGATACGTCAATCCGTCTCGTCCTGAACCCGCCGCACCAGGATCTCCCGCTTGCCGACATGGTTCGCCGGCCCGACGATGCCTTCCTTCTCCATCTGCTCGATCAGCTTCGCCGCTTTGTTGTAGCCGATGTTCAGGTGCCGCTGGATGAACGAGGTCGATGCCTTGCCCTCCCGCGCCACCACGTCCACCGCCTGGTCGAACAGGCTCTTGTCGCTGTCGCCGCCGCCGGAAATGCCGCCCACGCCCGACTCGGAGTCGCCGGACCCATCCAGCGCCTCGGTCACCTCGTCCAGGTAGACCGGCTCGCCCTGCTCGCGCAGGAACGCCACCACCTTCTCGACCTCGCCATCCGAGACGAACGGCCCGTGCACGCGGGTGATGCGGCCACCGCCCTGCATGTACAGCATGTCGCCCATGCCCAGCAGCTGCTCCGCCCCCTGCTCGCCCAGGATAGTGCGGCTGTCGAACTTGCTGATCACCTGGAAGCTGATGCGGGTCGGGAAGTTGGCCTTGATGGTGCCGGTGATCACGTCCACCGACGGCCGCTGCGTCGCCATGATCACGTGGATGCCGGCGGCGCGCGCCATCTGCGCCAGGCGCTGCACCGCCTGCTCGATCTCCTTGCCGGCGACCATCATCAGGTCGGCCATCTCGTCCACCACCACGACGATGAACGGCAGCGGCTCCAGCGCCAGCGGCTGCTCCTCGTGAGTCGGACGGCCGGTGTCGGGGTCGAAGCCGGTCTGCACCTTGCGGGTCAGCACCTCGCCTCGGGCGTGGGCGTCGGCGACCCGTTCGTTGAAGCCGCCGATGTTGCGCACGCCCAGTTGGCTCATGGCGCGGTAGCGGCGCTCCATCTCCCGCACCACCCACTTCAGCGCCATTACCGCCTTGGCCGGCTCGGTCACGACCGGCGCCATCAAGTGCGGGATGCCTTCATAGGTGGACAGTTCCAGCATCTTCGGATCGATCAGGATCAGCCGGCACTGGTCGGGCGACATGCGGTACAGCAGCGACAGGATCATCGCGTTGACGCCCACCGACTTGCCCGAGCCGGTGGTGCCGGCGATCATCAGGTGCGGCATGCGGGCCAGATCGGCGAAGATCGCCCGGCCGCTGATGTCCTTGCCCAGCGCCAGGGACAGGCGGCTCTGGTTGCGCTGGTAGTCCTCGCTGCCGAGGATCTCGCTCAGGAACACCGTCTCGCGCTTGCTGTTCGGCACCTCGATGCCGATGACGTTGCGGCCCGGGACGGTGGCGATGCGCACCGCGGTGACCGACAGGCTGCGCGCCACGTCGTCCGCCAGGCCGATGACGCGGGCGCTGCGGATGCCGGGGGCGGGCACCAGCTCATACAGCGTGACCACCGGGCCGGGGCGGATCTCGACGATCTCGCCCTGCACGCCGTAGTCGGACAGCACGGTTTCCAGCAGCCGGGCGTTGGCCTGCAGCGCCTCCTCGCTCGGACCGCTGGTGGCGCGGGCCGGCGGCTCCTTCAGCAGGCTCAGGGGCGGAAATTGCCAGGTGCCCTCGCCCAGCGGCAGGCTGGACTGCAGCGCCTTGCGCGGCGGCGGCGCCGGCGGTTTGACGCTGCGGACCGGCGGAATGGCGAATTCGGTGATCTGGACGGGCTCGGCCGGCGGCGCCACCCGGGGCTGCGGCGGCGGTTCGACGCTGCGCTCGGGCTGGCGCACCACGGGGCGCGGCCGCGCGGGTGGCTCCTCGGGTTCCTCCGGTTCGTCCTCCGGTTCCAGGCCCGGGCCACGGTTGACCAGATGGACCAGCCAGCCCGACGCGCTGCTCATGCCATCCACCGCGCCGCGCCCGCCGGAGACCGAATAGCGCGCCGCGACTCCGATGACCCGCCCGGCGCCGCGCCAGTCCGACCAGGACAGCCCCAGCGACATCAGCCCCAGCAGGACCGCGAGCGCCGTGCCGAGCAGCCAGATACAGGCTTGGCCGACCAGACCGAACAGCGAGTCGCCGGCGTGAAGCCCGGCGGCGCCGACGATCTGCCCGATGGAGCCGCCGAGCCCCGCCATCACCGGCCAGTGGGTTCCATGCGGCATCGGGATCGTGGCCAGCACGGCCGCCAGCAGCGGCATGCCGATCAGCAGGGCGATCAGCCGCAGGGTGAAGCTGCTCAGGCCCCGCCGGGAGGCGAGGCGCCAGCACCAGGTCAGCATCGCCAGCCCCGGCAGGACGCCGACGATGCCGAACCCCTGCAGCAGGAAGTCCGCCAGGATCGCCCCGCCCGGTCCGGCCAGGTTGTGGACATGGCGCGAGGTCGCGGTGTTCAGCGACGGGTCGCGCGGGTCATAGGTCGCCAGGGCGACCAGCACCGCCAGCCCCAGCAGGCCCAGCAGCAGCCCGCCGAACTCCGCCGCGCGCTGGCTCATCAACGCTTTCATGGCGGGGGAGGCGATGCGTCGGGGTTCCATCGTGGGGGATCGCGCGGCCATGAATGCGGTGCACCTATATCTGCGAGTCTTGCAACAGAGCATGAACTATAACCGCGAAGGTACTGATTAATGAAGCCCGATCGGCAAACGCGTCGTTGCCTGCGCATTGACTCTTCCGTGTGCCGCGGCGCGTGCTAAAAGCCCATCTTCCACCGCGACCGGCTGCATCTCCGGTTACACCAACGCAACCAC
Organism: Rhodopila globiformis; assembly: GCF_002937115.1. Taxonomy (GTDB): domain Bacteria; phylum Pseudomonadota; class Alphaproteobacteria; order Acetobacterales; family Acetobacteraceae; genus Rhodopila; species Rhodopila globiformis. The sequence goes on from NZ_NHRY01000277.1 coordinate 41,264, forward strand.
TACGAACGGGAAGGGAAATGGTCATGGATGCGACCACAGGGTCAGTTTTGCCGGCGCCGCGGCTGCTCGCGAACGCTTTACGGTTTCTGGCGATCGACGCCGTGGAACAGGCGAAGTCGGGACACCCCGGCGCGCCGATGGGCATGGCGGACATCGCCGAGGTGCTGTGGCGCCGCCATATGCGGCACAATCCGGCGGATCCGGCCTGGCCGAACCGCGACCGGTTCGTGCTGTCGAACGGCCACGGCTCCATGCTGCTGTATGCGCTGCTGCACCTCACCGGCTACGACCTGCCGCTGGACCAGTTGAAGCAGTTCCGCCAGCTTCATTCGAAGACGCCGGGCCATCCCGAATACGGCATGACGCCGGGCGTGGAGACGACCACCGGCCCGCTGGGCCAGGGTATCGCCACCGCCGTCGGCATGGCGCTGGCCGAGCAGCAGCTTGCCCACGCCTTCAACCGGCCGGGGCACACCATCGTCGATCACTGGACCTATGTGTTCATGGGCGACGGCTGCATGATGGAAGGCATCTCGCACGAGGCCTGCTCCTTCGCCGGCACGCAGGGGCTGGAGAAGCTGGTCGCCTTCTATGACGACAACGGCATTTCCATCGATGGCCACGTCGAGGGCTGGTTCCGCGACGACACCGCGAAGCGGTTCGAGGCGTACGGCTGGCGGGTGATCACCGGCGTCGACGGCCATGACAGCGAAGCGGTCGCCGCCGCGGTGGCCGAGGCGAAGAACCCCGTCGGCAAGCCGACGCTGATCATGTGCAAGACCGTCATCGGCTGGGGCGCGCCCAAGCTGGCCGGCACGCACGACTCGCACGGCGCCCCGCTCGGCGCGGCCGAAGTCGCCGCGACCCGCGAAGCGCTCGGCTGGAACAACCCACCGTTCGAGGTTCCGTCCGACGTCCGCGCCGCCTGGGACGCCCGCGCCATCGGCGCCCAGCGCCAAGCCGAGTGGGAAGAGGAATTCTCCGCCTATGCCAAGGCGTTCCCGGCCGAGGCGGCGGAGTTCCGCCGTCGCGTCGCCGGCACGCTGCCGGCGGATTTCGCCGCCAGGGCGGACGCGGCGATGGTCGCGGCGGCGGCGGTGACCGATCCGGTGGCGACGCGGAAATCCTCGCAGAACGCGATCAACGCGTTCGCGCCGTTCATGCCGGAATTCCTCGGCGGCTCGGCCGACCTGACCGGGTCGAACCTGACCAACTGGAAGGGCTGCGTCAGCATCGAGTACGGCAAGCCCGGCAACTACCTGCACTACGGCGTGCGCGAGTTCGGCATGTCGGCGGTGATGAACGGCATCGCGCTGCATGGCGGGTTCGTGCCGTTCGGCGGCACCTTCCTGGTGTTCGCCGACTACGCCCGCAACGCCATCCGGCTGTCGGCGCTGATGCACCTGCGGACGATCTTCGTGCTGACGCACGACAGCATCGGCCTGGGCGAGGACGGGCCGACGCACCAGCCGGTCGAGCACGCGGCGTCTCTGCGGCTGATCCCGAACCTGGATGTCTGGCGGCCGTGCGACAACCTGGAGACCGCGGTCGCCTGGCGGGTTGCCATCGAGCGCGCGGACGGCCCCAGCGCATTCCTGCTGTCGCGGCAGAATCTGCCGCAGTATGGCGGCGGGCTGGAGCGCGCGGCGCAGATCGCGAAGGGCGGCTACGTCCTGGCCGATTGCGACGGCAAGCCGGATGTCGTGCTGATCGCCACCGGCTCCGAGGTCGGGATCACCGTCGCGGCGCGCGACCTGCTGGCGGCGAAGGGCGTGAAGGCGCGGGTGGTGTCGATGCCCTCGACCACCGTGTTCGATCGCCAGGATGCGGCGTGGCGCGACTCGGTGCTGCCGCCGGGCGTCCGCCGGGTGGCGGTGGAAGCGGGCAGCACGATGTCCTGGTACAAGTACGTCGGCCTGGACGGCGCGGTGGTCGGCATGGACCGCTTCGGCGAGTCGGCCCCCGGCGGCACGCTGATGAAGTACTTCGGCTTCACCGCCGAGCATGTGGCGGAGGTGGCGGGGTAGGACCGCTTCCCTCGATCACGCCCTGTTCGACGTCACCGGCGGCGAACAGGGCGTGTCCCGGACGTCGTCTCTGCCCCCGCCGGATCACTCGAACAGATCGGCGTGTGTCCCGGCCCGGACGAACACGACCATCGCGGCGCCGGTGAGCCGGTAGATCAACAGGAAGTCGCCGCCCGATGTGGCACTCCCGGTGGTCCGCCCAGTTGCCGGTCGGTGCGTGGTCGCGCCATGCGGGTGGTAGTGGGCCATCATTGGCGATCAGCAGCATCATGGCTTCCTTGAGCTGCCGCATGTTGTATCGGCCCGAATGTGTCAGCCGCTTCCAGTCCTTCAGGAATGCCGCGGTGTAATCCGAGGCGCGCGGGGGACTTGCCCGCTTGCCGTCACTCTCCTTTGGAGAGCGCATCGAACAGCGCCTCCGGGGTTTCGTAGCGCGCCTGGCCCAGCGTGCGGGCCTCCTCCATCGCGGCCCGTGTCGCCGCGTTCGGAACCTTGATGGCGAACGGGATCGCCTGCTCGATCGCCACCCGGTGCAGGAACAGGCGCACGGCCTCGGAAACGGACAGGCCCATCAGTTCCAGAGCCGCGGACGCCCGCGCCTTGATCTCCTCATCCACCCGTACGTGGAGCATCTCCGTGGCCATGAGGGCCTCCTGTGAAACCGCCGCGCATCTTGTATCTCAAATGAGATACAGCAGCAATTGCTGGCTTCAACGAGAGCGAGCATTGGGCGAAAAACTCTACCCTACCGGACCGGGGCGCCGCTCCGCTCGCTGATCCGATCGGCGCGCGGGTGCGCGGAACGAGGACGTCTCTCTATCGTCATGGCCGGGCGTATCCCCTGGCTTTCAGGATGGAGCAAGGTCTTCTCCCTCACCGTCATGGCCGGGCGTGTCCCGGCCATCCACCCCTCGCCGTCGAAGCGCAGATGGCCGGGACACGCCCGGCCATGACGGTGAGAGAACGGGCCGCGCCCGCTTCCGGTCATCGCGGCGCCGGCGCCGCCCCGGCGCTCAACCCCGCCACCTCGGCCAATATCTCGAACGACCGCTTCCGCGCCTCGTGGTCGAAGATCTGCGCCGTCACCATCAGCTCATCCGCCCCGGTTGACGCCGCGAACGCCGCCAGCCCCGGCCGCACCGTCTCCGGCGATCCCACCACCGAGCACGCCAGCGCATCGTCCAGCAGCGCCCGCCCGTAGGTATCGATCCGGCTCTCCATATCCTCCACCGGCGCCGGCAGCTTGCCCGGGCGGCCGCGGCGCAGGTTCAGGAACGCCTGCTGCAATGACGAGAACAACCGCCGCGCCTCGGCGTCGGTGTCCGCCGCGAACACGTTCACCCCCAGCATGACATGCGGCTTCGCCAGGCGCTCCGACGGCCGGAACCGCTCGCGGTAGAGCGCCATTGCCTCCCGCATCATCCCCGGCGCGAAATGCGAGGCGAACGCATACGGCAGCCCCAGGATCGCCGCCAGCTGCGCCCCGAAGGTGCTGGAGCCGAGGATCCAGATCTCCACCTCCTCCCCGGCGCCAGGCACTGCCTGCAGCCGCTGGCCGGCCACCGTGGGCCGGAAATACTCGATCAGTTCCACCACATCGCGCGGGAACTGGTTCTCGTCCGCCGCCAGGTTGCGCCGCATCGCGTGGGCGGCGATCTGGTCGGTGCCGGGGGCGCGGCCCAGGCCGAGGTCGATCCGCCCGGGATGCAGCGCCGCCAGCGTGCCGAACTGCTCGGCGATGATCAGCGGCGCATGGTTCGGCAGCATGATGCCGCCGGCGCCGATGCGGATCGTCTCGGTCGCCACCGCCACGTGCGCCAGCGCCACCGCCGTCGCCGCGCTGGCGATGCCGGGCATGTTGTGGTGCTCGGCCATCCAGAACCGGGCATAGCCCAGCGCCTCGGCATGACGGGCAAGGTCCACCGAGTTGCGCAACGCCTGGCCGGTGCTGCTGCCTTCGGGAACGGGCGAAAGATCGAGGACGGACAAAGGGACCATGCGCACCATATAGGGCAGGACCCGCCCAGCACGAAGGTTTCCGCATGTCCGTCCGCATCCCGTTCGACAACAGCTACGCCCGCCTGCCGGATCGCTTCTACGCCCGCCTCGACCCAACGCCGGTCGAGGCGCCGCGCCTGGTGAAGCTGAACGCCGGCCTCGCCGCGGAACTGGGCATCGATCCGGACGAGCTGGCCAGCCCGGATGGCGTCGCTGTCCTGGCCGGCAGCCAGGTGCCGCCGGGCGCCGAGCCGATGGCGCTGGCCTATGCCGGGCACCAGTTCGGCTATTTCGTGCCGCAGCTCGGCGATGGCCGCGCCTGCCTGCTGGGCGAGGTCGTCGGGCGCGACGGCATCCGCCGCGACATCCAGCTCAAGGGCTCCGGGCAGACGCCGTTTTCCCGCGCCGGAGACGGACGGGCGGCGCTGGGGCCGGTGCTGCGTGAATACCTGATCAGCGAGGCCATGGCGGCACTGGGCATCAGGACCACCCGCACGCTGGCCGCGGTGACGACGGGGGAGTCTGTGTGGCGGGAGACACGGCTGCCCGGCGCGGTGCTGACCCGCGTCGCCGCCAGCCACATCCGCGTCGGCACCTTCCAGTATTTCGCCGCGCGCGGCGACGCCGAGGCGGTGCGGATGCTGGCCGACTACGCCATCGCCCGGCACTACCCGGATGCCGCCCGGGCGGACAACCGGTATCTGGCGTTCCTCGATGCCGTCGTCGCGGCCCAGGCCGATCTGGTGGCGCGCTGGCTGGCGGTGGGGTTCATCCATGGGGTGATGAACACCGACAACTGCTCGATCACCGGCGAGACGATCGACTACGGCCCGTGCGCCTTCATGGACGCTTATGACCCGGCGACGGTGTTCAGCTCGATCGACCATGCCGGGCGCTACGCCTACGGCAACCAGCCGCGCATCGCGCAGTGGAACCTGGCACGCCTGGCCGAGACCCTGTTGCCGCTGCTGGGCGATGGCGAGGCCGCGGCGCTGGAGGCGGCGAAGGACTCCCTGACGGCGTTCGCCCCGCGCTTCCAGGACGCCTACCTCGCCGGCCTGCGCCGGAAGATCGGCCTGGCCACGGCGCGGGAGGGCGACGAGGCGCTGGTGCAGGATTTCCTGACCCGCCTGGCCGAGGACGGCGTCGATTTCACCCTGGCGTTCCGCGCCCTGGCCGACGCCATGCAGGACGATGCCGCATTGGTGGCACTGTTCGCCGACAGGGCCGCGCTCGACGCCTGGCTCGCGCGATGGCGGTCACGGCTGGCCGCAGAGCCCGGGGCGCCAGAGACGGCACGGGCCTTGATGCAGGCGGCAAACCCGGCGTTCATCCCCCGCAACCATCTGGTGGAGGCCGCCCTGGCAGCCGCCGTGGAGCATCAGGACTACGGACCGTTCGAAACGCTGCTGAGCGTGCTGTCGCGCCCCTGGCACGACGACCCGGCCCTGGCGGCCTACGCCCGTGCCCCGCGGGAGGAGGAGCGTGTGCAGCAGACCTTCTGCGGCACATAGGGCAACACCAGCCTCGGCCGCGATCCAACCCGGCATCGCTCGCGGCCTGCGAACCATGGCGTTTCCGGCGAGCGTGGAAGCTGTCGGGCGCTGTCAGCCTGTTGTGCCAGCGGCCTGGACCGGTGACCCCTCTCGCCTCGCGCCGCCACGATCGGTTCATGCGGCACGGTCGGCGTGACCGGACCGAGCCGCCGGAACCACAGACCATCTGTGTGCATCTGTGTTTCCCCTTATTTCGTAGAATGGACAAACCGCGCCGCATCCCGGCCCGAGCGCCCGCGGTTGTTCCATGCCGTGCCGAGAGAGCGTGGATGGGGAAACACAGATGCACACGGATGCACACAGATGATGGCCGTGGGAACAGGCAGCCGTCGTGCCACGTCACCCGTTCCACGGGTGGAGATTTGCCGCAGGAACCCGTCAGTGGGCTATGCCGCCGGTATCAGCACCGCGCCGGGCGGCGTCGGCGCAGGAGCCGGAGAGCCGCCAGGGCACCCATGAAAACAGCCAGCGATGACGGCTCCGGAACCGGCTTCCGGCCGCTTTGCGACGGCGCGGGAACCGGCGCGGGGTCGCTGGGCGTCTGCACGACGGTCGGGGCCGCCGGGTCGGCGAAGGCAACCGGAACGTCGGGAAGCGGGGCTGCCAGGGTCAGTCCGGCGACCTCAGGCGGCGGCAGCGGGTCCTGGACCGGGTCATAGGCGGACCCCGGCGCGAAAGCCGCGGCGAAACCCGGCGGAAGCAGCAGCAGCGGAAGGCCAGGATCCGTCTGCACCGGTTGCGTCGCGAGTTCGGGCTGGGGGATCGTTGCCAACGGTGGGGAGGGCGGCAGGGGGGCGGCGGGAATGCTGGCGGCGATCAGCAGCGGCGCGGCCCGGCAGGCTGCGCCCACGATGAGCCTGGGATGCCTGAGCGCTGTGCGGACCCCGTGGTGAACGTCATGCAGGGCGTGCCGATGGATCTGCGGCAGCGTATGCCTGACCCCGTGCGACAGGCCGTGGACCGCCGGCGGTGTCGTCGATGGAGCCAAAGGCTCGCAAGGATGCGGGAGAAGCACGTCGAATATCCTTGCCCACATGCCCGGGGCACGCGGGTACTAAGTAACGAATCCGTTCTGGATATCTGACGGCTCAAATTACGTCAGAAATTATCAGAATGTCCACGAAAATGCTTATTTTTCTGTATATTTCAGGGCGATCGTCTCGATATACGCATTTCCTTTGGCCTGCAGTCTGAATGTCTGCTGGCCACACAGAAAATTAGAAGCCCAGCATTGGACATGTTGGCAGCCGCCAGATCAGGGCACCAGGCATTCGGCATGCGTCTCCAGGCATCGACCGCGCCCGAGGCGAGCCCGCGCGGCCACACGGTGAACCGCGACCGAGGCGGGTGTCCGCCGGCAGCACGGCCCGGTGCGAAACCAAAAGCAACGATTAATGGGATATTTTTGCCCGTGTCCCCGATCAGGGCCGGCAATCGGGGTCGAGCGCCGGGATCAGCAGATGCGCGAATGGCCCCGGCTGGCAGGGCATATGATCAAGGCTGGATGGATTGCCAGGCATGACTGCCGGATCTCACCGCTGGTGGAGCCGAGGGGAATCGAACCCCTGACCTCCTGAATGCCATTCAGGCGCTCTCCCAACTGAGCTACGGCCCCGACCGGTGAGGCGCGCGGTATACCCACCCCGCCTGACCGGATCAAGGGCCAAAATTCGAAAATCGCACGCAATCCACGCAGAAAACCACGCGGGCCCGGATGCTACCCGAGGATACGCGTCGATCCCGGCAGGAAACGCGCGGCTTGCGGTCGTTCTCGTCGGCATGGCCCTTCCACGCCCTACGCAATGCACACATCCTGGAAACGAGTCGGAAATGACCGTAAAATCAAGTGCTTGCCTGGGCGCCAAGAGCGTTCCACCATCGTCATGGCCCGGCTTGTCCGGGCCACCTATTCCAGCACTTGTGCCGCGACAGGTGGCCCGGACAAGCCGGGCCATGACGAAAGAGAAACGCAGCGGCGGACCGTTTCCGAGATGTGTGCATCCCGTAGCTCCACGCCATGGTGGGCGCAGGTCCACTATCCACGCCTTGCGGTGCTGGTCTCGGTAAAGGCGTGCATGGCGGGCCCTGCCGCCGCCATAACGGTTGAGCCGTCCGTGCGACAAGTGGAGCGGTTATGCGGTTTCCGGGAAGCATTGCCGGTTTCGTCGCTCCCTAGGCCAACGCAGGCCGCACCAGGAGTCGCGGGAAAGCGGCCAAATTTCCTGAGAACCGTATGACAGGCCGCCACCCGGCTGAACGGCGACGGGTGCCCCGGTATCTTGGCGTCTTGGCGTCTTGGCGTTGAACGGGAACGGCGCCGCCGCACCCGGCGATGATAGGTACGCAACACCGGTGGCCGGCGGGGTTGGTTGCACTGCTAAAACGCCAAGACGCCAAGACGCCAAGTTCATGGCTCGCAGGCCGCCGCCTGCCGCGATCGAGGGCATGGATACGGTTCGCGGGGAAGATTGCCGGATCCGTCGCTCCGCAGGCCAACGCGGGCCGTACCGACAGTCGCGGGAAAACGACCGAAATTTCTCGGAAACCGTATTACACCGCATCAGGCCCTTGGACCGGGCACGCATCCGGACCATCCGTTCATGCACGTGTGCCGCGACAGGCGGCCCGCACAAGCCGGACCATGGCGCAATGGCAACGGCCAGGCCGTCAACCCGCCATGTCGGCGCCTGCGCGGACGAGCCGGACCATGCCGAGCAAGGACAAACCCCCAAAGCCCGTGCCTCAGGCCAGAGCGGTTCCGAGGATGCCGGCGCTCAGCGCCGCACGAACGTCCAGTACAGCGGCTGCCGCCCCGCCCGCAGCGCCTTCGCCTCATACCGTGTCGGCGGCCATCCCTCCAGCCGCGTCGCCACCGGCTCGTCGCCCTCGAACAGCGTCTGCGCGGCCATCACGTCGCGCACCCAGGCCTGGTAGGTCGGGTCATCGCTCGCCACCCGCCATTCCGCCCCGGGCTTCAGCACCCGCGCCAGCAGCGGCAGCATGCCGGGATGCACGAAGCGGCGCTTGGCATGGCGCGCCTTCGGCCAGGGATCGGGAAACATCAGGAACAGCCGATCGAGGCTGGCATCCGGCAGCGCCCGCAGCAGGATCCGCGCATCGTCGGTGTAGAGGCGCAGGTTCGGCGGCAGCGGCGCCGTCGCCTCCTCTCCCTCGGGCACCAGCGCCGACAGCAATGAGCAGATGCCGTTCTCGAATACCTCGCAGGCGATCAGCGCCGCTTCCAGGTGCGCGCGCGCCTGTGCGATCGCGTGCTCGCCGCCGCCGAAGCCGACTTCCAGCCAAAGCTGATCGTAGGTGCCCGAAAAAGCCCGCCCCGGCTCTGCCGCGTCCGCTTCGCGGAACAGCATCCGGGGCAGGGTGACAGCCAGCAGGACTTCCTGGCGCAGCCGCAGCTTATGCCCGCGACTGCGCCCGTAAAGCCGTTCGGCCAGGGGCTTTACCCGCGGCGTTACCGGCCGAACGAGGCCTTCAGCACCGGCACCAGGTCCGTCTTTTCCCACGTGAACGTGCCCTTCTCTTCGTCCGGCTCCCGCCCGAAATGGCCATAGGCGGAGGTGGGCACGTAGATCGGCCGGTTGAGGTGCAGATGCTCGCGGATGCCGCGTGGCGACAGATTCATCACGTCGCGCAGCACCTTCTCCAGCTTCGTCTCGTCGACGTCCTTGCCGGTGCCTTGCAGGTCCACATAGACCGACAGCGGACGCGACACGCCAATGGCATAGCTGATCTGCAGCGTGCAACGGTCCGCCAGGCCCGCGGCCACCACGTTCTTCGCCAGGTAGCGGCAGGCATAGGCGGCCGAGCGGTCAACCTTCGTCGGGTCCTTGCCGCTGAACGCGCCGCCGCCATGCGGGGCCGCGCCGCCGTAGGTGTCGACGATGATCTTGCGCCCGGTCAGGCCGCAGTCGCCGTCCGGTCCGCCGATGACGAAATTGCCGGTGGGGTTCACATGGAACTCCGCCTCCGGGCACATCCAGCCCTTCGGCAGGGTCGCCTCGACCAGCGGCCACAGCAGGCGCTTGATGTCCGACTGCTCCATACCCGCCTCGTGCTGGGTGGAGACCACCACCGAGGTCGCGCCGATCGGCTTGCCGTCGACATAGCGCAGCGTCACCTGGCTCTTGGCGTCCGGCAGCAGCCCGGCCACCGAGCGGTCGGCCGCCTTGCGCAGGTCGCGGATCGTCCGCAGGATCTCGTGCGCGTAGTACAGCGGCGCCGGCATCAGCGTCTCGGTCTCGCGGCAGGCATAGCCGAACATGATGCCCTGGTCGCCGGCGCCTTCGTCCTTGTTGCCGGCGCTGTCCACGCCCTGGGCGATGTCGGCGGACTGGGAGTGCAGGTGCACGGCGATGTCGGCGTTGGCCCAGTGGAAGCCGTCCTGCTCATAGCCGATGTCGCGGATCGCCAGCCGGGCGTTATGCGCCAGCAGTTCCGGCGTGATCGTTCCCGGGCCGCGGGTCTCACCGGCCAGCACGACGCGGTTGGTGGTGACGAGCGTTTCGCAGGCGACTCGGGAATACGGGTCCGCCGCCAGGAAGGTGTCCAGCACCGTGTCGCTGATCCGGTCGGCGACCTTGTCCGGATGGCCTTCGGAGACCGACTCCGAGGTAAAGAGGAACTCGCCCGTGTCGCGCATTGGGTACTATCTCGCGTCGCGATGGTTGGGGGCCAGCCAAAAGGCCGCCTTCGGCAGGATGCCAGATGGAATGATAATCCGAGGCTGTGTGGCGGAAACCGCCGTTGGGGTCAAGGCGCGGCGTCATGCCATGCCGAGAACGTCCATCATTGTATAAAGACGAGGCGGTTGCGACACGACCCAGTGCGCCGCCCGCACCGCGCCGGTGGCAAATGTCCGCCGGTCGAAGGCGCGATGGGTCAGCACGATGTGCTCGGTCCCCGATGCGAAGATCAGGCTGTGCTCGCCCACTACCTGGCCGCCGCGTAACGCGGCGAAGCCGATGGCGCCGGTCCTGCGGGCGCCGGTATGGCCGTGGCGGCCGCTTTCCATGACGTCGTCCAGCAGCACCCCGCGGCCCTTCGCCACTGCCCGGCCCATGGCCACGGCCGTGCCGGACGGCGCGTCCACCTTCTGCCGGTGGTGCATCTCGATGATTTCCGCGTCATAGGTCTCGGCCGGCAGAGTGGCGCCCATGCGCTCGGCCAGCGCCAGCACCAGGTTCACGCCGGCCGAGAAGTTCGAGGCATAGACCACCGGGATGCGCGCCGCGGCGGCTGCGACGGCGGCCTCGTCGGCGGCGGACAGGCCCGTGGTGCCCACGACCCAGGCCTTGCCGCAGGCGGCCATGGCGGCGGCATGCGCCTGTGCTGTCGAGGCATGGGTGAAGTCAATCACCACGTCGGCGGCGGCGGCCATGGCGGCGATGTCGGGAAACAGGGGAACGCCGAGCCCTTCCGGCGCATCGAGGGCGATCCCGCCGATCAGATCGGCGCCGGCGGCGCGCGCCTCCTCGGCCAGAAGCTGGCCCATCCGGCCGGTGATGCCGGCGATGCCGATGCGTATGGTCATGGTTGGCTGTCCATTCTACAGGTTTCGGATCTTAACCATTGATCGAAGTCCGGCGGCGACGCCAGACGCCGGGCCATGCGAACGGCGCCCACTCATACCAGGCGCCGGAAATTCCGACACGTTGGCACCGGCCTTCCATCGTCATGCCGGCTTGCGTCGGCCATGACGGGTGGGCCACCGTGCCGAGATGCCAGAAATTCTGGCGCCTGGCATCAGATCATCGATTCTGCGCGTCTCACATTGATTTCCGGCTCAGGTCACGCTACATGGCCGTTGGAGGCTTTGTGGAGCGAATGCTTTGCATTGCCTTTTTTTATTGCGGATCAATGTCCTCGAGCTTCTCGACGCCGGTGCGCAGATCGGTAATGTGAGCAATGCTCCATACCGCGAACGCACCCTCCTTGTCAGGCGCCCGCCGATCGGCACGGTATCGCAGCCGGGCGATCTGTTTCGCATATCCGGCTAGCTCCGGGCGGGCCGGTTTGATCATGCGGCTCGTCCGAAACCCCCACGATATGCAGTAGGCCGCCAGATCCGCGATCTGCACGCCGGTTGTAAGGTCGCTGTGCACAAAAAACGGTTCTGGCACGACCAGGCTGGCCCTTCGGCGTCCGGTGGCCGTGTCCTTGAAATAGCGATGTGTCTGGTCGATCAGCAGATGGCTTTTCGTCTTCTCAAGCTCGTCGAAGACAATGATCCCATGTTCGGCCGGAGCGTGGCCGGCCGATGGCTGGGGAGAGTTGTAATCCTCCAGGAAGTAGAAGAACCGTTCGAACAGATAGGCGTAATCCTTGCGCGGGCCGCCGCTCGCGGTTGAAGGCGCATCTATTTCGACGACGCTCGCGAAAATCCGGCAAAAGTACTTTTCGCACAGGCTGAACAGCGCCTCCACGTAGCGCAGCTTGGCGAAGGCAAGGCCCTTCAGTTCCTTGACCCCTGCGTTGGCCCCGTCATCGAGCGCCGATCTGGCAAGCAACGGAATGTCGTCGTCGTTCACCGGAACGTTCAGGCCGGCATGCTGGAAGACCTTCTTCTTGAGGATCTTGGTTCCTTTGAGCTCATCGTTTCCGGCGCTGTACCGCCGGCCGAACAGTGCGAGTTCAGTGGTATGGAGCTCTTTCACCAGGCTCCACAAGAACCGATCCTGGATGGCAACGCCGGCCAGGACCTCGTACGGGGACGCTTTGCGATCATGACCGCTTTCGTCGATGAACAGAAACCATGCCATGCCCATAATATTATAGATACCGGTATGATATGATAGGCCGTTCGGGCACCTGTCCCGTGTGGTGACGTGCGCTTCCCCCGGTGTCGAACAGGGTGGTTCAACTGGCCTCGACGGTTGAACACCGCGTGCGGTTCACGCGACTGATGGGGCGGATTGCCCCGGCTGCTGGCATCCATCCGCCCAGGCATCGAAAAACCCATGACCGTATCGCTCCGGTCGAGTAAAGGCTACCAGCATGAAGCGTTTCGCCATCGCCATTGCGGCGCTTGCGGTTCTGGCCGGCGGCTGGTTCAGCTTTCAGCGTCTGTTCCCGGGCACGCCCCCGGGCATCCTGTACGGCAACGTCGAGATCCGCCAGGTGGACCTCGCCTTCAACAGCGAAGGCACCGTGACCTCCATGCCCCGGCAGGAGGGGGATCCGGTCAAGGCCGGCGAGGCGATCGCCAGGCTCGACGACGCGACCTACCGCAGCGCCGTGGCCGTGGCCGCGGCGCGGCGCGACAGCGCGAAGGCGCAACTGGACAAGCTGGTGAAACGGCACCCGGCCCGAGGACATCGCCCAGGCCCGCGCCAACCTCGCCAACGCCAAGGCGATCCTGGTGAACGCCCAGATAAGCTACAACCGCCAGACGGGGCTTGCCGCCAGGAACGCCACCACCCGGCAACTGGTGGATGACGCCAGGCGAACCTTCGACACAGCGCAAGCCCAGGTGGCGCTGACCCAGGCGCAACTGGACGAGGCGGTCAACGGCCCGCGCGTCGAGGACATCGCCGCCGCCCGCGCCCAACTGAGGGAATCGGAAGCCGCGCTCGACCTGGCGCGGACCCAGCTGGATCGTACGGTGCTGAAGGCGCCCTCGGACGGCATCGTCATGACGCGCGTCATCGAGCCGGGCACCGTGGTCCTGCCCGGCTCGACCGTCTATTCCGTCGCCATCACCGGCGAGGTCTGGGTCCGCGCCTTCGTCCCCGAGCCGATGCTTTCCCGGGTGGCGCCCGGCACCACGGTGCTGGTGTTCACCGACGGCCGCCCGAACCAGCCCTATCACGGCCGCATCGGCTACGTCTCGCCGGCCGCGGAGTTCACCCCGAAGACGGTGGAAACGCCGGAACTGCGCACCCAGCTGGTGTACCGCATCCGGGTGCGCATCATCGACCCCGACAGCGGAATCCGCCAGGGCCAGCCCGTCACCATCCGGCTGCCCGGCTGATGCCCGAGCCCCTGGCGCGGATCGAGGGCCTGAGCCACGGCTTCGCCGGCCGCCCCGCCCTGCGCGACATCACCGCGACGATCGAGCCAGGAATCGTCACCGGGCTGATCGGCCCCGACGCCGCCGGCAAGACCACGCTGCTGCGCCTGCTGGCCGGCCTGCTGCGGATACAGGACGGACGGATCGTCGTCCTCGGCCACGACATGGCGACGGAGGCGGCGCGCGCGCATGCCGCCATCGGCTACATGCCGCAGCGCTTCGGCCTGTACGAAGATCTGAGCGTCGCCGAGAACCTGGACCTGTTCGCCGACTTGCACGGGCTGCCGCCGGCGCTGCGCGATGAGCGCACCGAGCGGCTGCTGCATTTCACCGGCCTCGCCCGGTTCAAGCCGCGGCTGGCCGGGCAGTTGTCGGGCGGGATGAAGCAGAAGCTCGGCCTGGCCTGCGCGCTGCTGGCGCGGCCCCGCCTGCTGCTGCTGGACGAACCGTCGGTGGGCGTCGATCCGGCCTCGCGCCGCGAGCTTTGGTCCATCGTCACGGCGATGCTGGCGGAAGGCCGCGCCGACGGGATGGGCGTGGTCTGGGCCACCGCCTACCTGGACGAGGCGGCCCGCTGCGGGCGGGTGCTGCTGCTGCACGAGGGCCGGCTGCTGGCCGACGGGCCGCCGGACGGCCTGACCGCGCCGTTGCAGGGACGCGTGTTCCGCCTGACGGTGCCGGACGGCACGCGCCGGGCGGTTGCCACGAAAGCGGCCGCCGACGCCGGCGTGCTGGATGCGGTGGTCGAGGGCGACGCCGTCCGCCTGGTGATGCGGCCGGACACGCCACCACCCGACCCGGCGCGCCTGGGCGGCCTGGCGCTGTCGCCGTTGCCGCCGCGTTTCGAGGATGGGTTCGTCGCGCGCCTGGACGTGCCGCCCCGGCCTGCGCCGCCGGCACTCGCGACCCGTCCGCGGACCATGACCGGCCCGGCGATCGAGGTGGGCGCCCTGGTGCGCCGCTTCGGCGATTTCGTCGCGGTCGACCAGGTCAACTTCGAGGTGGCCCAGGGCGAGATCTTCGGCCTGCTGGGCCCCAACGGCGCCGGCAAGTCCACCACCTTCCGCATGCTGTGCGGGCTGTTGCGCCCGAGCGCCGGCAGCGCCCGGGTGGCCGGGCAGGATCTGCTGAAGGCCTCCGCCGCCGCGCGGTCCCGCATCGGCTACATGGCGCAACGCTTCTCGCTGTATGCGGAACTCTCGGTGCGGGAGAATCTGCGCTTCTTCGCCCGCGTCTATGGCCTGGACCGCCAGGCATGCGCCGCGGCGATCGCCCAGGCGCTGGAGCGGTTCGAGCTGCAGGCGATGGCCGACAGCGTCGCCGGCGCGCTGCCGCTCGGGGTCAAGCAGCGCCTGGCGCTGGCGGCGGCCCTGCTGCACGGGCCGGATATCCTGTTCCTGGACGAGCCGACATCCGGCGTCGATCCGGTGACGCGGCGGGCCTTCTGGGCGCGGATCGGGGCTTTGGCGGATTCCGGCGTGGCGGTGCTGGTGACCAGCCACTTCATGGACGAGGCGGAATACTGCGACCGCCTGGGCATCATCAGCGACGGCCGGCTGATCGCCACCGGCACCCCCGCCGGGCTGCGCGCCCGGGTGCGCACCGCGGCGCTGCCGGAACCGACGCTGGAGGACGCGTTCATCGCCCTGGTCCAGGCCGCGCAGGCGCGGGCCAGGGCGGCATGATGTGGGGCGGCATGATGCGGGGCGGCATCATGAGCAGGGCTACCGCGACCGCCTGTGGCAGGCCATGCCGTTCCGCTCTCCATCGCCGTCAGGTTCGGCGCAAGCTCCGTTGCCCCTCGGTGATGGCCGGGCGTGGCAAACAGCCCCGTCGTCATGGTGGCTACCCGGGACAAGCCCGGGCACAGGCTCCAGGCCGCCATCCACGCCTTTTCTGGTAGCGGCACCGCAAGGCGTGGACGCCGGGCCTTCGCCCAGCATGACGATAGCCGCTGGCCGCTCTTTGGCCGTCTCCTTGGTAAGACGACCGAAATTTTTTGGTTGCACAATTATCAGTCTCGGCGCATAAATGCGTCAAAGCGCACAAGCGGGTATAAGCATGGATATCAGTGGACTGATGAGTGCCCTGTCCGAGCCGACGCGGCTCGCGGCCATCCGGATCCTCTGGGACGGCGATGAGCACTGCGTCTGCGAACTGATGCGGGTCCTGGGGGCCACGCAATCGCGCATGTCGCGGCACATGGCGGCCTTGAAGGTGGCCGGGCTGGTCATCGACCGCCGGGACGCCCAATGGGTCCGGTACCGGCGCAATCCGGCCCTGCCGCCGACGGTCGCGGCGATCGTGAATGCCGTCCTGGCCGCCTTGCCTGACGAGGAAAGGAAAGCGGCATGAGCACACCCATCGCGATAACCCGGACCCGCCATGCCAACTCCCCGGTCGTCTGGGTCAGCTTCACGCTGGCGGCTCTGGCCGCCTGGATCGGCGCCTGGATGCTGTTGGTGCCGTTCACCGGCCGCGTCATGTCCATCCTGCCGGTTGTACCCGGCAGCCGCCTGGGCGAGGCTGCCGCGTTCTTCGCCTACGAAGTCCCGAAGGTGCTCCTGCTGCTGACGCTGATCGTCTTCGGCATGGGCATCGTGCGCAGCTTCTTCTCGGTCGAGCGGACGCGGGCGCTGCTGGCGGGCAAGCGGGAAGGCGCGGGCAATGTCGCCGCGGCTTCGCTCGGCATCGTCACCCCGTTCTGCTCATGCTCGGCGGTGCCGCTGTTCATCGGCTTCGTCTCCGCGGGCGTGCCGCTTGGCGTGACGTTCAGCTTCCTGATTGCCGCCCCGATGGTGAACGAGGTCGCGCTCGGCCTGCTGTTCGGCCTGGTGGGCTGGCAGGTGGCGGTGACCTACCTCGTGTTCGGCCTGGGCGTGGCGATCATCTGCGGCTGGGTCATCGGTCGCCTGCATCTGGAAGGCTGGCTTGAGGACTGGGTCCGCAACGTGCGCGCCGGCACGGTGCCGATACCACTCACCCGGATCACCGTGGTTGACCGCATCCGGGCGGGTGTGGACGCGCTGCGTGACATCGTCGGCAGGGTCTGGATCTGGGTCATCGTTGGCGTCGCCTCGGGTGCCGCCATCCATGGCTATGTCCCCACCGAGCTGCTCGGCTCCATCATGAGCAAGGGAAACTGGTGGTCCGTGCCCGCTGTGGTGCTGCTTGGCATCCCGATGTACTCAAACGCCGCCGGGATGATTCCCGTGGTCGAGGCGCTGCTCGGCAAGGGCGCCGCGCTCGGCACCGTGCTGGCCTTCATGATGGCGGTCACCGCGCTGTCGTTCCCCGAGTGGATCATTCTGCGGAAAGTCATGACCGTCCGTCTGATCGCCGTGTTCGCCGGGGTGGTCACCTGCGGGATTCTCGCTGTCGGCTTCCTGTTCAACGCATTGTTCTGACGAAGGAGTTCTCCCATGAAAGACGTGAAGGTTCTGGGTTCGGGTTGTAAGCGCTGTGTGGCCACGGCCGAGATGATCGAATCGGAAGCCGCCAGGCTCGGCCTTGCTGTCCACGTCGAGAAGGTGACCGACTATGCGGCCATTGCAGGCTACGGCATCGCCTCGACACCGGGCATCGTCATCGACGGCAAGGTCGTGCACGCGGGCGGGCTGCCCAAAGCTGGCGACGTCGCGCGCTGGCTGTCGGCCTGAACGCCTGCAGGTCCGAGAGGACGCGGGCCGGACCACAGGCGGCATTGCGCCGACAGAGCAATATCGGCCTGACCGGAAATCGCGAAGCGCTTTCAGGCCGATGAAATTGCTCGGGAAATATGGGCTGGAGCGTGGCCAGTCGGGCTGAACACGCTCTGGCGTCCGCATCGAGCGTACTTGCGCCAGATCAAGGCCATCCCGGGGTTGGCGGCCGAAGATGACGCTCGTCGCGCCGGTGTTGTGCCCACTCCCATCGAGCAGCTCATTGAAAGGCTGGTTTTGATGTCTGGTCAATCGGCACTGCCAAGGGAATCGCCTCTTCCTGGTGTGATCGCGCCTGCCCCTGTGGTGCGCGGCCGGCGGCGGCTGCGGCCGATCCTGGCGGTGGTGGTGGTCATGCTGCTCGGTGGCGCGGGCGTTGCCTGGTGGCTGACACAGCCGCCGGCCGTCACGGCCTTTGTGCATGTATATGGCACGATCGACGTTCGCCAGTCGCAGCTTGCCTTCAACAACAACGACCGCATCGCCCGCATCCTGGTGCAGGAGGGCGACGGCGTGAAGCGCGGACAGTTGCTCGCCGAACTGGATACGACGCGCCTGCAGGCCAACGCCGACAAGGCCGCGGCCGACGTGGAGGCGGCGCGCTACACCCTCACCCGCCTGCGCAACGGCAGCCGCCCCGAGGAGATCGTCCAGGCCCGCGCCGCGCTCGCCGCCGCCCGGGCGACCGAGGCGAATGACCGGCTCACCTACACCCGCTATGCCAAGCTGGCCCGCGCCAACGCCGAGTCACAACTCAATCGCGACACGGCCGAACAAGCTTTGAAGGTCGCCACCGCCAACCGCGAGTCCGCCGGGCAGGCGCTGGCGTTGGCGCTGGAGGGGCCACGCTGGGAAGACATCAAGGTCGCCGAAGCCCAGCTTCAAGCCGCCGAGGCCGCGCTGGCCTTCGCCCGCCGGCAGCTTGCCGATGCGCAGCTCGATGCGCCCGCCGACGGCGTCATCGAGGACCGCATCCTGGAACCGGGCGACATGGCCAGCCCTGACCGGCCGGTGCTGACGCTCGATCTGACGAACCCGATCTATGCCCGCGTCTATCTGCCGGAACGGGAACTGGGCCAAGTGCGGCCCGGCATGCGCGCCTACCTGGAAACCGACGCCTTCCCCGGCGAGCGGTTCCCGGCCTGGATCGGCTTCATCTCGAGCACCGCCGAGTTCACCCCCAAGACGGTCGAGACGACCGAGGTGCGCGCCGAACTGGTCTATCGAATGCACGTCTATGCCTGCAATCCGGACGGGCGGCTGCGGCTGGGGGCGCCGGTGACGGTGGTGATCCCGCGCAAGGGCAATACCCCGGGGGACAATGCCCCCGCGGCACGCGGGGCGCAGCCCTGTGGCTGAGCCCGGCCATCCTCCGGCCCTGCGCTTCGCCGCGGTCGGCAAGCGGTTCGGCAGCGGTGCGCGGCAGGTGGCGGCGCTCAGCGACCTGACGCTGTCCATCCCGGCGGGCCGCATCACCGGCCTGCTTGGTCCTGACGCAGCGGGCAAGACCACGCTGCTGCGGCTGGCCGCTGGGCTGCTGCGGCCGGATGCCGGACGGCTCGACGTGCTGGGGCTGGATGCTGCCCGGGACGCCGCGCGCATCCAGGCCCGCATCGGCTACATGCCGCAACGCTTTGGCCTGTATGAGGATCTCTCGGTCCAGGAGAACCTGGATCTGTATGCCCAGCTTCAGGGACTCACACCGGCGGAGCGTCCCGCCCGCTATGCCGAGCTGCTGCGGCTGACGGCGCTCGGCCCGTTCGGCCACCGCCGCGCCGGCGCGCTGTCGGGCGGCATGAAGCAGAAGCTCGGCCTTGCCTGCACCCTGCTGCGGGTGCCGGAACTGCTGCTGCTCGACGAGCCGACGGTGGGCGTAGACCCGATCTCGCGGCGCGAGCTGTGGGCCATCATCGCCAATCTGCGCACCCGGGGCGTCACGGTGCTGGTCTCCACCTCCTACCTCGACGAGGCGGAACGCTGCGACCAGGTGGTACTGATGGATGCCGGGCGCCTGCTTGTCCAGGGACAGCCGCACCAGCTTGCCGCCGACCTGCAAGGGCGCTGCTTCGCGGTGCGCCACGTCACGCTCGACCGCCGCGTGTTGCAGCAGCGCCTGCTGACCGCGCCCGGCGTTACCGATGTGCGGCTGGAGGGAACAGGGGTGCGGGCGCTGCTCGCCGCGGCCGCCGTCCCGCCGCCGCTGGAGGGGAGCACGTGGCAACCGGCCACGCCGGAGTTCGCCGACGTGTTCGTGGACCGTTTGCAGGCGCGCCAGGCGCGCCGGGTAGCACTCCAGGTCGCGCAGGCCGCGGCAACAGATAAGACAGATAAGGATGTCGTGCTGCATGTGGCCAGGCTGAACCGCTTCTTCGACCAGTTCCACGCGGTCAACGACGTGAGCTTCGACGTGGTGCGCGGCGAGGTGTTCGGCCTGCTGGGGGCCAACGGCGCGGGCAAGACCACGACGTTCCGCATGCTGTGCGGCCTGCTGCCTGCTTCCTCCGGCGAATTGCGCGTCGTGGGGCAGGACCTGCGCACGGCGCCCGCCGAGGCGCGCCGACAGATCGGCTATGTGGCGCAGAAATTCGCGCTGTATGGCAATCTCAGCGTGGCGCAGAACCTGGCGTTCTTCGCCGCCGCCTACGGGCTGCGTAAGGCGCGGCTGCGCGCGCGGCTCGACTGGGCGCTGGCGGAGTTCGAGCTCGGCCCGTACCTCGACAGGAATGCCGGGGACATTCCTCTCGGCTACAAGCAACGTCTCGCGCTCGCCTGCGCGCTGCTGCACGAGCCGCCAATCCTGTTCCTGGATGAACCGACATCGGGCGTGGATCCGCTGGCCCGCTCGGAGTTCTGGCAGCGCATCAACCAGTATGCCGCTGCCGGAACCACGGTACTGATCACCACGCACTTCATGGACGAGGCCGAGTATTGCGACCGGCTGGTGCTGATGTCGCAGGGCAGCGTTCTGGCCTCCGGCACGCCCGCCGACATCCGCGCCCGCGCGGCCAGTCCGGATGTGCCGAATCCCACCATGGAGGACGCCTTCATCAGCCTGATCGCGGCGCATGAAGCCAACCTCCGGCGGGCGGCATGAACCTGGGGCGGCTGCGCGGGCTGATCTGGAAGGAATCGGTGCAGATCCTGCGCGATCCATCGGCGCTGGCGATCGCCTTCGTGCTGCCGCTGTTCTTGCTGCTGCTGTTCGGCTACGGCGTCTCGCTGAACGCCGAGCACGTGCCGATCGGCGTGGTGGCCGAGCACCCGAACCCGCAGACCGAGACGTTCGTCGGCACGCTCCGGCACTCGCGCTACTTCGATGTCCATGAACTGCCCAGCCTCGCCGCCGCGGGGGCGGCCATGGCGCAGCACGAGATCAGGGGCTTCGTCTGGATGCGCAGCGACTTCGCCCGCCAGACGCTCGGGCCGGGGCCGGGGACCATCGGCGTGGCGCTCAACGGCGTCGATGCCAACACGGCCCGGCTGGTGCAGGGCTACCTGACGCAATCCTGGCAGATCTGGCTTGCGCAGCAACAGCAGGAGCAGGGTGCGGCCCCGGCCCTGCCGGTGGCCGCGCAGACGCGCATCTGGTTCAATCCGGCGCTGCGTAGCCGGGACTACCTGGTGCCCGGCCTGATCGCCGTCATCATGACGCTGATTGGTGCGCTGCTGACCGCGCTGGTTGTCGCGCGCGAGTGGGAGCGCGGGACGATGGAAGCCCTGATGGCCTCGCCGGTCACCATGGCGGAGATCCTTGTCGGCAAGCTGTTGCCGTATTTCGTGCTGGGCATGGGCGGCATGGCGCTGTCCGTGGGCCTCGCGGTGACGCTGTTCGCCGTGCCGCTGCGGGGCAGCCTGCTTGTGCTGGCCGGTGCCTCGGCGTTGTTCCTGCTGGTGGCGCTGGGCATGGGCTTGCTGATTTCCTCGCTGGCGCGCAACCAGTTCGTCGCTGGCCAGATCTCGATCGTCGTCACCTTCCTGCCAGCTTTCATTCTCTCCGGCTTCATTTTCGACATCCGCTCGATGCCGACGGTGATCCAGGGGATCACGCATATCCTGCCAGCGCGGTACTTCGTCTCGATCCTCCAGACGGTGTTCCTGGCGGGCGATGTCTGGGCGGTGATCCTGCCCGATGCCGGGGCGCTGGCGATGATGGCGGTGTTCTTTCTCGGCGTTACCCTGCTGCGCTCACGCAAGAGGCTGGACTGACATGGCGCGCCTGCTGGCCCTGATCCGCAAGGAGTTCCTCGCCCTGTTGCGCGACAAGGCGAGCCGGATGGTGCTCATCGGCCCGCCGCTGATCCAGCTTCTGGTGTTCAGCTACGCGGCGACGTTCGATCTGAACAACATCCCGTTCGTGGTCATCAATGAGGATCCCGGCCTCGCCGGGCGCGAGATGGTGGCGCGCTTCGAAGGCTCGCCGAGCTTCCGCCAGGTCGCGGCGCTGCCGTCCACGGCGGGCATGGCGGACCTGATCGACCACCGCGCGGCGCTGCTGGCCATCCATGTGGGCCGTGACTTCAGCCGCGACCTGATGATCGGCCGCCCGGCGCCGTTGCAGATCGTGATCGACGGGCGCAACTCCAATACCGCCGCGATCGCGCTGAGCTACGCGAGCGAAATCGTGCTCGGCTTCGATGCCGACTGGGCCGCGGCGCACGGCGGCAGGGCCGCTCCGGCGACATTGGAGGTACGGGCGTGGTACAACCCCAACCTGCTGTCGCGCTGGTTCGTCGTGCCCGGCATCGTCGGCCTGCTGACGTTCGTGGTGACGATGCTGGTGAGCGGCCTGTCGGTCGTGCGCGAGCGCGAGGCGGGCACCTTCGACCAGCTTCTGGTGACGCCCTACCGGCCCTGGGAGATCCTGCTCGGCAAGGCCGCGCCTGGGTTGCTGATTGGCGCCGCCGAGGCATCGGTGATCGTGGTGGTGGCAGTGACCTGGTTCGGCGTGCCGCTGATCGGCAGTGTTGTTGCCCTTGCCCTCGGCCTTGCGCTGTTCCTGGTTTCGGCGATCGGGATCGGGCTGATGATTTCCTCGCTCGCCGCCACGCAGCAGCAGGGGTTGCTCGGGGCTTTCCTGTTCCTGGTGCCGGCGATCATTCTCTCCGGTTTCGCCACGCCGATTGAGAACATGCCGCGGCTGGTGCAGTACGTGACCTATCTCAACCCGATGCGCTACCTGATGGTGATCCTGCGGGGTACGTTCCTGGAAGGGGACGGCTTCGTCGCGCTGCTGGGGCAGTACTGGCCGCTCGCCTTGCTCGGTGCTGCCAGCATGACCGCGGCGACCGCCCTCGCGCGGCGGCGGATGGGGTGAGCGGCCGGAGATCCCGGCACCAGCCATATTGCCGGGCCCGGGAACGGTGCGCCAGCGGCGAGGTGGAGCGCGCTGGGGCTACCTGCGGCCACGTCCGGCCGCCACTATCCGTGAAAGGGCAATTCTGGGCGCCGGAGCCGCCCACTGAAGATGCCAGGAATACTATGGCGAAGGATTTCGGCCTCCGGCTGTATCGCGTGGGGAGCGACATTCCGAATCGTTACAGTGAGATTTTATGGGTCACAATGACAGGTTACGCGTTATCCTTCAGCCGCGCGTTCGCCCTGTATGACAATATTGCAACGGCCATGCCGCCAACCCGCCAAGCCGGTAGCCAAGACCCTTGCGACCAAACTCTCAGCCCGATATCGGCGGTAATGCCCGTCTGCGATTCGCTGTAGCGTCATGGGGACACGCCCGGCCATGACGACAGGGCGAGGACCTCGCGCCACATCGACGACGGACGCCCGCCCATGAGCGTCGCCATGCGCATGCGCGGCCTGGCGCGGAAGGAGGTCAAGCAGATCATCCGCGACCCGTCGGCCATCCTGATCGCCTTCCTGATGCCGATCATCCTGCTGATCGTGAACGGCTTCGGCATCAACTTCGACGCCAGCCACATGAAGGTCGCCGTCGTCATCGCCGCGCCGGAGGAGACGTCGCGCGGCCTGTTCCAGGCGCTGGCGGCGTCCCCCTATCTCGACCCGGTCGCCCTGCCCGATACGCAAGCGGCCGAGGCCGCCGTGATACGCGGCGACGTGCGGGGCATGCTGGTGGCGCGGGAGGATTTCAACCAGCTTCTGGCCCGCTCCGGCCGCTGGCCAGCGCCGCTCGGCCTGGACATCAACGCCACCGACCCCAACACCGCCCGCATCCTGGAAGGCTACGTCTCCGGCGCGCTGGCGACCTGGATGACCGGCCTCGGCACCGAGCGGCGGCTGGCGCTGGCAGGTGGCATCGACCTGCAGTACCGCGACTGGTTCAACCCGCAACTGCGGTCCGCCGACGCCGTGGTGCCGGGCATCATCGCCATGGTGATGACCATGACCGGCACGCTGCTGACCGCGCTGATCGTGGCGCGCGAGTGGGAGCGCGGCACGATGGAGAGCATGTTGGCCTCGCCCGCCGGCATGGCCGAGCTGACGTTCGCCAAGCTCGGCTGCTACTTCGTGCTGGGCATGGGCAGCATGGCGCTGTCGGTGCTGATGGCGCTCTTCCTGTTCGGATTGCCGTTCCGCGGCAGCATCCTGGCGCTGTCGGCGGCCTCGGCGCTGTTCCTGGTGTTCGCGCTGGGGTTCGGGCTGCTGATCTCGACGCTGGCGCGCAACCAGTTCGTCGCGGCGCAGGTGGCGTTCATCGCCACGCTGCTGCCGGCGATGATGCTGTCGGGGATGATCTTCGACATCGCCTCGATGCCGCACTGGCTGCAGATCGTGACCCTTGCCGTGCCGGCACGCTACCTGGTGTCGATCCTGCAGACGCTGTTCCTGGCGGGCGACGTCTGGCCGGTGATCCTGCCCAATTTGCTCGGGCTGGCCGTGGCGGCGACGCTCGCGGTGGGAGGAACGCTGATGGTCACGCGGCGGCGGCTCGACTGACATGCTGCGCCGCATCCTCGCCCTGCTGGCCAAGGAACTGGTCGCCCTGTGGAAGGACCGGAAGACGCGGTTCGTCATCCTGGTCCCACCGCTGGTGCAGGTGATGGTGTTCGCCTACGCCGCGACCTATGACGTGAAGGACGTCGCGCTCGGCATCTGGAACGAAGACGCCGGCGCGCAGAGTGCCGAGCTGGTGCGCCGCTTCGCCGGATCGCCGGCGTTCCATGTCGTGGCGATGCCGCAGAGCCCGGCGCAGGCGGCCGAGGCGATCGATTCGAAGCGGGTCGCCGTCGTGCTGCATCTGCCGCAGAACTTTTCCGCCGCCATCCTGGCCCGCCGGGCGGCGCAGGCGCAGCTGCTGATCGACGCCCGGCGGTCCAACACCGCGCTGATGGTGCAGGGCTACGCCCAGACGATCGTCAACCAGTACGCGGCGGACCTGGCGCCAACGCGCAATCCGCCGATCGTGGTGCTGACGCGCGACTGGTTCAATCCGAACCTGGAAAGCCAGTGGTTCATCCTGCCGGGGCTGGTCTGTGTGGTGTCGATGCTGATGGCCATGCTGATCAGCGCCCTGTCCCTGGCGCGCGAGCGCGAGCTGGGCACCTTCGAGCAGCTTCTGGTCACGCCACTGCGCCCGGCGGAGATCCTGCTCGGCAAGGCGCTGCCGGGGATGATCGTCGGCCTGATCGACGCCAACATCGTGATCGCCGCCGCCCTGCTGTGGTTCCGCGTGCCGTTCCTGGGCAACATGCCGCTGCTGCAAGGGATGCTGCTGGTCTACATGCTGGCCGGGGTGGGGAATGGGCTGGTGATCTCCTCGATCGCTCGCACGCAGCAGCAGGCGATGCTGGGCGTGTTCCTCATCGCCTCGCCGATGGTGGTGCTGTCGGGCTATGCCGCGCCGGTGGAGAACATGCCGCCCTTGGTCGCGTTCGTCGGCCAGGTCGATCCGATCCGCTGGATGCTGGTGATCGCGCGCGGGCTGTTCCTGCAGGACATGCCGGCGTGGCTGGTGCTGCAGACCGCCGTGCCGCTGCTGCTGATCGCCCTGACGGCGTTCGGCATCGCCTGGGTGGCGGTGCGGCGCGTGGTGACCTGATGGTGGCCCGGGCGGCGCATGTCCGGCCCGCGCCGCCGCCGCGTGCGGTGCCGGGGATGCCCGCCCGCGCGGTCCGGCCCGATTCCGTCAACGCGCGATCGGCATCCAGACGTCGCCGACCTTGTGATAGCGCCGCTTCACGGCCGACCAGGCGATGCGATGAGCGGTCGCCTCCTGATCGGGATCACCGGCGTACTGCTGCCAGGCGTTGTTGAAGGCGGCAACAAAGATCTCCGCCGCATGCGGCGGCAGGTGCGTGCGCACGGAGTCCGGGAGGTCGCTGATGCTCCGGTAGGGCATGGCGGCCACCATAGGACCGGAAGGGCCAGGACGCCATCACCCGCAACCCGGGGGAATGGCGCGGCGGCCGGATCGGACGCGCCTTCTTGGGCGAAGATCCCCGGAACAAATATAATAATGTATGTGAACCGTTCCGCTTGCGGCGATTTGGTTGTATCCATGTGCAGGCCCTGCGATTCGGCGGGAGCCGACGAGCCGCGGCACCTTGGAGGAGTTCCTGCAATGAGCTGCCTGCTTTCCTCACACGGCACGCTGCTGTGCCGTGACCGGAACACCGGCATCCTGCTGCATCGCAAGCTGACGGCCAGCTTCGACAACGTCGATCTGCTGGAGGTCGATGACGCATCGCGCCTGCTGTGCCCGAATTTCGGGCACTACATGCGTGACGATGTCTCCGTCCTGCGGCTGGACCTGGAACAGGGACCGCTGGCCGGCTGGACGGTCACGCGATCCGCGGACCAGCGCAGCCTGACGCTCTCGCGCGACGGGCACTGGCTGATGGCGCAGGCCGATACCGAGGCCTTGAGCCGGACGGCTGACGGCACGTCGGAAGCGGCCTGGTTCCTTCCCATCAACCTACCCGATCTGGCGGTCGTGAACGACCTGCTGGCTGGACGGTGGCTCGTTCAATCGGCCGATACGGGCATGCCACAAGGCGGCACGCTGCTGTCCGGCTTCCGGTTGTCGGTTGGGACGCTGGCGATCGACCTGCGCTGGAACCTGCCGTTCGACCGGTCGGAATGGCCGCATCGCCTGCCGGTCCTTCGCGATGGCTGGCGGATCGACAAGCTTTGCCGCTACCGGCCGCTGATCTACTACACGGCGTTCAACGCGCCGGCCATCATGCACCAGTTCGCGCTCAGCCTGGCGTCGCTGGTGACAGTCGGCGCGTATGGCGGCGCCATTGTCGTCATCACCGACAAGCCTCCGGGCGAAATCGGCGCCCTGGCGCCGCCGGGCATGCGGGAGCCTCTGGCGGTACTGCCGATGGCGGCCTGCGACAGGTTCGCGGCGATCGGCGCGCGGCTGACCATCAGCGGCTGGGCCGATGCAGGGCAGTTCCAGCCGCTGCTGTACGTCGATACCGACGTCGTGTTCGACCTCCCCGTCGCGCCGATGCTGTGGGCGCTCGCCCGGTCCGACCGGATCAGCGTGCCGGCGGAGCCAAAGGAGAAGCTTGCAAGCTCGGTTTTCGTCGGCAGCGGACTGTTCCGGGACGACAATTGCGATCCGGGGGGGGGCGCTGGGCTTCAACTTCGGGACGGTGGGCATCCCCAACCTGCCGGCGCACGGCCGGACCTTGGACCTGATCGCCCGGATCATGTTCAACCGGGCCGCGATGGACGGCCGCGAGGCGCTGCCCTGCGCCGATCAGGCGATCGCCAACTATGTCCTGTTTCGCCTGGGGAAGGGCGATACCGACCTGATGAGCCGCTTCGTCCGCCTGGTGGACGGCACCGCCGGGCCGATCGGCAGGCGGGGGCTGGTACACTACCATTGGGCTGCGGGGGCGGAGGCGCGGGTTGAGCTGATGCGGTCCTACCTGCTCAGGCTGCTGCAACCCGATGGCGCCTTGGCGCCCGACGTGGTGGCGCCAAAAGGCGGCGTGGCGAATGAACCTGCTGACAAGGCAGGGGTTTTCCGCTGGGTGGAGGGTATAGGCAGAAATCCCGTTCAGCCTGTGGGCTGACCGTCGCCGCCGTTCTCCTACCAGCCGCCCCTGAGTTTACTACAAAGGAGACGGCCAACGGCGTGCCACGCATCTGGAGCGAACCGCGCGTGTGTTGGGACAAGGCGACGGCGCGTTTTCACCGTCATGGCGGCCGCAGGGCCGCCATCCACGCCTTTCTGCGGCATCAACACCGCCAGGCGTGGATGGTGGGCCTCCGCCCCATTGGCGTTAAAATAGCGTGGCGGTGGCACGATGCTTGCCATTCCGTCATGGCCCGGCTTGTCCGGGCCACCTATTCCAGCATTGTGCCGCGACAGGTGGCCCGGACAAGCCGGGCCATGACGAGGAGGCAACAGCCAGCCCTATTTTAACGCCAATGGGGCCTCCGCCGCCCACCATGACGTGGTGGAAACGGCCGTGCCGCCAAGTCCCATTTCAGCTCCGCCCGCCCTCGAAGAACGCGGCGACCTTGGCGAAGAAGCCCTCGTGGTCCGGGCTGCCTTTGCTGCCCTTGGTCGCCTCGGCCTCGAACTCCTCCAGAAGCTCCCGCTGCCGGGCCGACAGGTTCTGCGGCGTCTCGACCGAGACCTGGATAAACATGTCGCCGCGCGCCACGCTGCGCAAGACCGAGAAGCCCTTGCCACGCAAACGGAACTGGTCGCCGGTCTGAGTGCCTGCAGGGACCTTCACCTTGGCCCGCGTGCCGTCGATCACCGGCACCTCGATCTCGTCCCCCAGCGCCGCCTGCGTCATGCGCAATGGCACGCGCATCACGATGTTGGCCTGCTCGCGGTGGAAGAATTCGTGCGGCCGGATCGAGACATGCACGTAGAGGTCGCCGTTCTGCGCGCCCGGGCCGCCGGCCTCGCCTTCGCCGGCCAGGCGGATGCGCGTGCCGTCCTCGACGCCCGCCGGGATCGCCACTTGCAGGCTGCGCTCCCGCTGCACAGTGCCGGCGCCGTGGCAGACGCGGCAGGGGTTGCGGATCACCCGGCCCTGGCCGCCGCAGGTGGGACAGGTGCGTTCGATCAGGAAGAAGCCCTGCTGCGCCCGGACCTTGCCGGCGCCCTGGCAGGTCGGGCAGGTTTCCGCCGCGCGGTTCTTGTCGTCGGACCCGGTGCCGTTGCAGGCCTCGCACTTCACGCGGGTCGGCACGCGGAGGTTGACCTTGGTGCCGGCGAAAGCGTCGGCCAGGTCGATCTCCACCGCCTGGCGCACGTCGGCGCCGGTGCGGGGGCGTCCGGCACCCGCGCGGCGGCCGCCCATGCCGAACATCTGCTCGAAAATGTCGCCCAGGTCGCCGCTGGCGGAGAAGTCGAAGCCGCCGAACGGACCGGCCCCGGCGCCGGCGCCACCCTGCTCAAAGGCGGCATGGCCAAAGCGGTCGTAGGCGCCGCGCTTCTGGTCGTCCTTCAGGATGTCATAGGCTTCGTTGACTTCCTTGAACCGTGCTTCGGCCTTCTTGTCACCCGGATTACGGTCGGGGTGGTACTGCATCGCGAGCTTGCGGTACGCCTTCTTCAGGTCGTCTGCGCTTGCGTCCCGGGCCACTCCAAGCGTGGCGTAGTAATCCTGTTTGGCCATCTGAGCCCTTTACCGCGCGGGGAAGCGTCCTTGTGCCCCGTCCCAATCAGCCGATACCAGTGTTTTCAACGTAAATCGCGCCCGCCTTCAATGAAGAGCGGGCGCGACCTGTCAAGCTAAGCCAGCCCGGAAGCGTCAGGCGGACTTTTTCTTGTTTTCATCGACTTCCTCGAACTCGGCGTCGACAACCCGATCGTCCGAGCCACCGCTCGGGCCGGCGCCCGGATCCTGCGGCCCGGCGCCCGGACCCTGACCAGGACCTTGGCCAGGACCCTGACCCTGGGCGGCTTCGGCCTTGTACATCGCCTCGCCGATTTTCATCGCCGCTTGGCTCAGACGCTCCGAGGCCTGCTTCAGGGCTTCGGTGTCGTTGCCTTCCAGGGCGGACCGGGCGGCAGCGACGGCGGCTTCAGCCTCGCCCTTGTCTTGCGCGCCGACCTTGTCGCCGTGCTCCTTCAGGGTCTTTTCGACCTGGTGGACCAAGCTTTCGGTGTGGTTGCGGGCCTCGATCGTCTCGCGCCGCTTCTTGTCGGCTTCGGCGTTGGCCTCGGCTTCCTTGACCATGCGCTGGATGTCGGACTCGGACAGGCCGCCGCTGGCCTGGATGCGGATCTGCTGCTCCTTGCCGGTGGCCTTGTCCTTGGCGGACACCGAAACGATGCCGTTGGCGTCGATGTCGAACGTCACCTCGATCTGCGGCACGCCGCGCGGAGCCGGCGGGATGCCGGTCAGGTCGAAGTTGCCCAGCAGCTTGTTGTCGGCTGCCATCTCGCGTTCGCCCTGGTAGACCTTGATGGTCACAGCCTGCTGGTTGTCGTCCGCGGTCGAGAACACCTGCGACTTCTTGGTCGGGATCGTGGTGTTGCGGTCGATCAGCCGGGTGAACACGCCGCCCAGGGTTTCGATGCCCAGCGACAGCGGGGTCACGTCCAGCAGCAGCACGTCCTTGACGTCGCCCTTCAGCACGCCGCCCTGGACCGCGGCGCCGATGGCGACGACCTCGTCCGGGTTAACGTTGCGGGCCGGTTCCTTGCCGAAGAAGGTCTTCACCGTGTCGATGACCTTCGGCATGCGGGTCATGCCGCCCACCAGGATCACTTCATCGATCTGGCTGGCATTGACGCCGGCGTCCTTCAGCGCGGCGCGGCAGGGCTCCAGCGTGCGGGTGATCAGGTCGTCCACCAGGGCTTCCAGCTTGGCGCGGGACAGCTTCATCACCAGGTGCTTCGGCCCGGAGGCGTCGGCGGTGATGAACGGCAGGTTGACCTCGGTCTCCTTGGACGAGGACAGCTCAATCTTGGCCTTTTCCGCGGCTTCCTTCAGCCGCTGCAGGGCCAGCTTGTCCTTGCGCAGGTCGATGCCCTGGTCCTTACGGAACTCATCGGCCAGGTAGTCGATGACGCGCAGGTCGAAGTCCTCGCCACCAAGGAAGGTGTCGCCGTTGGTGGACTTCACCTCGAACACGCCGTCACCGATTTCCAGGATCGAGATGTCGAAGGTGCCGCCGCCGAGGTCGTACACCGCGATGGTGCCGGAGGCCTTCTTGTCCATGCCGTAGGCGAGCGCGGCGGCCGTCGGCTCGTTGATGATGCGCAGGACTTCCAGGCCGGCGATGCGGCCAGCGTCCTTGGTGGCCTGGCGCTGGCTGTCGTTGAAGTAGGCCGGGACGGTGATGACCGCCTGCGACACCGGCTCCCCGAGGTACGCCTCGGCTGTTTCCTTCATCTTGCCGAGGATGAAGGCACTGATCTGGCTGGGCGAATAGCGCTGGCTCTTGACCTCGACCGCGGCGTCGCCGTTGTCGTTGCGGACGATGGTGTAGGGCACCATCCCCTTGTCCTTGGCGACCAGCGGATCGTCGTAGCGGCGGCCGATGAGGCGCTTGATGGCGTAGAGGGTGTTGGACGGGTTGGTGACGGCCTGGCGCTTGGCGGACTGGCCGACCAGACGCTCACCGCTGTCGGTGAAGGCCACCATGCTGGGGGTGGTGCGTGCGCCTTCCGCGTTCTCGATGACGCGGACGTCCTTGCCTTCAAGGATGGCGACGCAGGAGTTGGTGGTACCGAGGTCGATACCGATGACTTTGCTCATGTATGCTCCTTTCAGCGGACAACGGCGGCCCGAAGCACCGACGCTGTCCCTTCAGCGATTAATCGGGGTTGATGTATGGGACCGACCCGGCGGTAACAAGGGCAATAGCCAAATTTTCCATTCCGGAGTGTCATGATTCCTGTAGCTGGCTCAGCCTTGCCCGGGACCGGGCAGTTCGGGGGCGGGGGCCTTGGCGACGACGACCATGGCGGGGCGCAGCAGGCGGCCGTGCAGGGTCCAGCCCTGCGACCAGGCCTGGACCACGGTGCCGGGCGGATGCAGGTCGCTTTCCTGCTCGGCCATCGCCTGGTGCAGGTTGGGGTCGAACGGCTGGCCGACCGGGTCCTCGCGCTTGATGCCGTTGCGCTCCAGCGTGCTGACGAAGCTGCGTTCGACGCCTTCCAGGCCTTCGCGCACCTTGCCGAGGATCGCCGGCTCGCCCGGCGCGTGGGCGGGCAGGCTGGCGATGCCCCGGCGCAGGTTCTCGGCGGCATCCACCACCTCGGCGGCGAATTTCTGCACCGCGTACTGGCGGGTGTCGTCGACGTCCTTCCTGGCGCGGGCGCGGACGTTGGCGTTCTCGGCCTCGGCCCGCATCCAGCGTTCCTTCATCTCGGCCAGTTCGGCCTCGAGCGCGGTGACGCGGTCCTGGGCAGCCTGCAACGCCTGCTCCGTCGTCGGCTCCTGGGGCGCGGTCTCCGGTTCTGCCGCGGATTGTTGTTGCATGGGATCCTGAACGGGTTGTGGTTCTGTTGTCATGGCGGGCATCAATTAGGCAAGAGAACAGGCAAGAACAACCTTCATCGGACGGTTTATTGCCGTGCGGCGGATCAACCCAGCAACTGGCCGATGACCCGCGCGGTATAATCCACCACCGGGATGATCCGGCCGTAATTGATCCGCGTCGGGCCAATCACGCCGATGGCGCCGACGATGCGGCCGGTGCCGTTGCGGGCCGGCGCCACCACCATCGACACCCCGGAGGTGTTGAACACGCCGCTTTCGGCGCCGATGAAGATCCGCACACCGTCCGACTGCTCGGCCAGTTCCAGCAGGCGCAGCATCGTCCCCTGCGCTTCCAGCTTCTCGAACAGCGCCTGGATGGCGGACAGGCGCTCGATCTGCGTCACGTCCGACAGCAGGCGGGCCTGGCCGCGGACGATCAGGCTGCCGGAGCGGCCCTCGCCGGTCCAGGTGGCCAGGCCGGCGGCGACCACCAGGGTGGACAGCGCGTCCAGCTCGGTGCGGTTGGCCGCCATCTCCGCGCTGACGACGCGGCGCAGCTCGGCCAGCGGGCGGCCGGACAGGCGGGCGTTGAGGTAGTTGCCCGCCTCCTGCAAGGCCGACGGCGGCAGGCCGGGCGGGATCTCGATCACCCGGTTTTCCACCTGGCCCTCGCTGTTGACCAACACGACCAGCGCCCGGCCGGGGCCGAGCGGCACGAACTCGATATGCCGCAGCGGGCCTTCCGATTTCGGCGCCAGCACCAGGCCGGCGGCGGCGGACAGGCCGGAGAGCAGAGACGATGCCTCGGTCAGCGTATCCTCCAGGCTGCGGCCGGAGGCGGCGAGGGCGGCGGAGATGGATTCACGTTCGTCCTCGGTCAGTTCGCCGAAGTTCAGCAGGCCGTCGACGAACAGGCGCAGGCCCTGGTCGGTGGGCAGGCGTCCGGCGGAGGTGTGCGGCGCGAACAGCAGGCCGGAATCGGTCAGGTCCGCCATTACGTTGCGGATTGTGGCCGGCGAGATGTTCATCGGCAGGCGGCGCGCGAGGGTGCGGCTGCCGACCGGCTCACCGGTGGCGACGTATTGCTCGACAATCTCGCGCAACACCGCGGCCGAGCGGGCGTCGAGGCCCGGCGGCAGCGGCGGCAC
This sequence comes from Rhodopila globiformis, assembly GCF_002937115.1. Lineage (GTDB taxonomy): Bacteria > Pseudomonadota > Alphaproteobacteria > Acetobacterales > Acetobacteraceae > Rhodopila > Rhodopila globiformis. The sequence continues at coordinate 74,107 of NZ_NHRY01000277.1, forward strand.
ACTCGCCGGGTTCGTCTGGTTCCGGCCGCTGTAGCGCTGGAAGCGGCCGGCAGGCGGAAGAGGCAAGTTCATAACGCAAAACTCCGACCCGACAACGTAGGTTGCGGCCGGACGGCGGTCAATGATCGGCCAGCCTCGATACGGCGCCGGTTCGATGACGGCGCCCGCATGGTTGTTGGGTCAAGAATAGTTCATCCCGCCGCACGATCTGGTCATGCCCGCCGTGTGTCTGTGAGAGCTATAGAGAATATCAATGAGTTTCGGGGAAACATCGCATTTGACAGGCCCGCGCATGCCAAAACGGATAGCCTGTGGCCTTTTCATTCTTGGTGCGGTGCTGGCGACGGGTCCCACCGCATGGGCGGCCGGGCAGCCGACCTTCGCCGATTTGCTGGCGCGGGCGCAGGCCGAGGCCGAGGCCGGCCACCGCTGGGGACCGCCCGGCGACAACCTGGCCGACACGATCATGATGCTGTTCCAGCTTGCCCCGACGGCAACGCCCGACCAGCTTGCCGCGTTCGCCGATTTGCTGGAGCGTGACCGCAAGAACCTCCAGCAGTCGCCGGTTGCCGCGCCTTCCGCGCCACCGGCGCCGCCGGCCGCCGCACCGCCGAAGCAGCCAGCGCCCGCGGTCGCGGATATCCCGCCCGCCACCGCACCGGCCCCCG
>NZ_NHRY01000278.1 GCF_002937115.1 Rhodopila globiformis
GTTGTTCGCAGCGGTCACGCCAACGGACCCCGGACGGCCCGGCAAATGGTCCTTGATCCGCTCCCACTGGTCGTCGCGCAAGGCATGTCGATGCATCGGTCAGCCTCTCCAAAGCTGACTGCCTATGCATCGAAGAACCGGGGCTGCTGGAATCGGGAAGCCGCTTGTTGATCAACGATTCCGCCGCACTGTTGCAGCCCAGACTCACTCGGCTGGCTCCAATTGACGACACGCCCTAATTCCCTGGGGAACGAAACGCACTAATGTTGTAAGAGCCTGTTTTACTCGAATTGCTCCTCCTTTATCGCAGCGAGCCGGGAAGTACCTCCGCCCTTGATCGCGGCAGGCGGCGGCCGGAGGGCCATGAACTTGGCGTCTTGGTGTCTTGGCGTTTTATCGGTGGAGCCAACCCCACTGGCCACCGGTTTTGCGCACCTGTCGCCGCCGGGTGCGACGGCATCGTTCCCGTTCAACGGCAAGACGCCAAGATACCGGGGCACCCATCACCGTCCGGCGGGATGAATGCTTGCCCAGTCTTGTGCCCGTTGAAGACCTCACCGACGGCCGGCGCGATCTCGGCGGTGCCGCGCAGCGGCTTGCGCGTGCGCTCGACCCTGGCCTTGATGGCGGCGAGGCGTGCGACAAAATCCGCTTCAGTCTCGCCGTCGCGCTGCTCGCGATAGGCAAAGGCCGGGGTGACGTGGCTGAACGCATCCGCCAGCAGCGGCGCATACGGCGCCCGCCGCGCCGCGTTGCCGCCCAAAACCAAGAGCACCCAGCGTATTGCCGTGGTAGCTCTGCCGCCGGGCGATGAAGCGGCAGCGCTGCGGCTGATCGATCTCCAGGAAGGACTGCCGCGCCAGCTTCAGCGCGGCCTCCATCGCCTCGGAGCCGCCGGCGACGAAGAACGCATAGGCCAGGCCACCGGGCTCATGGCCGACCAGCGCCTCGGCCAGTTCCTCCGGCGGGGCCGAGGTGAAGAAGCCGGTATGCGCATAGGCCAGCGCCGCCGCCTGGCGCCGGATCGCCTCCACCACCCGCGGATGCCCATGGCCGAGGCAACTGACCGCAGCCCCGCCCGAGGCGTCCAGCACCCGCCGTCTGTCCGCGGTGACCAGCCAGGCGCCCTCGCCCCCGCTGGCCATCGGCGGCGGGGGGGCGCGCAGGCTGCGGTGGATGATCCGGCTGCTTGTCATGCCGCCACTCTTCCCCGTCACCGCCGGAACCGCAAATCCAGCCCCTGCGCGATCCACCCCGCCTCGATCACATCCAGGTCGGTCAGGCCGGACGGGTTGGCCTTGGACGGAGCCACGCCAAGCCGCGGCGCGCCCTGCTGCTTCCAGATCGCCAGCATCCGGCGCAGCTCCGGCAACGGGTTCGCATGGTCATCGACCCGGATGTCCAGATCGGCGAAATCCTCGGTCGTGACCATCAGCATGGCGGCGGATTGCTTGCCGCGCCGATCGCCGCCGGCCGCCTCGCCGGCTTCCATGGCGCGCATCAGCCGGTCGGGCATCGGCAGCGCCGGGTTCGCCTTCCAGGCGTCGAGCGTGGCGGACACCGTCTTCTCCCCGGCCAGCATGTTGCCGGCGACGCTGATGCCGGCGGCCGAGGCGCTGCCGCACCAGGCGACGCAGTTCTTCCCGGTCCAGGCGGCGGTGCGGCCGAGGCGGTCGACGGCATGCACCTGGCGGATGCCGCGGCCCTCGTCCCCGGCCAGCGCGCCCTCGATCGCCGCGGCCGGCGGCAGGCCGCGCTGCATCGCGTCCAGCACCGCCGGCCCCAGGTAGCGGTTGGTCACCGACTGGGTGGACACCGCCCCCACCCCCGCCCGGACGAACGGGCAGGAGGCGCCGACGGCAAACGCCTTGGTGGCGACGGCGACGGCGAACGCCTCGGCGTTGGGATCATGGGCGACGATGGACCAGGTCATGCCGGCGCGGCCTTTGTAATGAGAGCTGCAATGCGGGCGTCATCAGACCGCAACGCGCCGGGGGTAGTGTTCACGATCTCGTCGGTTCGCTATTTGCGCGTGCGCCCGGCGGGATTCATGCCCAACTCGAAGCCGGGCGTCACAGGAGTTGATCATGGCCAATGCACTGCACGATCTCGCCGCCGCCGGAGTCGCCGTCTGGCTGGACGACCTGAGCCGGACCCGGATCCATTCCGGCAGCCTGGCCCGCATGGTCGAGGCCGGGGAAATTGTCGGCATCACCACCAACCCCACCATTTTCTCCAAGGCCATCGGCAGCGGCTCGGGCTACGAGGACCAGTTGCGCGACCTGGCGCTGCGCGGCACCAGCATCGGCGAGACGCTGCGGCTACTGACCGCCTGGGACGTGCGCGCCGCCTGCGACATCCTGCGGCCGGTGTATGATCATTCCGGCGGGCGCGACGGCCGGGTGTCGATCGAGGTCGATCCGCGCATCGCCGAGGATGCCGAACGCACCGCCGCCGAGGCGCGCGGCCTGTGGTGGCTGGTCGATCGGCCCAACCTGTTCATCAAGATCCCGGCGACGCTGGCCGGCCTGCCGGCGATCACCGAGACCCTGGCGGCCGGGATCAGCGTCAACGTCACGCTGATTTTCTCGGTGGAGCGCTACAAGGCGGTGCAGGAGGCGTTCCTGAAGGGCCTGGAGCAGCGCGCGGCGGCGGGCGGCAGCCTGCACGGGATCGGAAGCGTGGCCTCGTTCTTCGTCAGCCGGGTGGATACCGAGGTGGATCGCCGGCTGGGGCAGAAGACGCCGCACCTGCATGGGCAGGCCGCGGTGGCGAACAGCCGGCTGGCGTATGAAGCCTATGAGCAGATGCTGCGGACCGAGCGCTGGCAGGCCCTGGCGGCAAAGGGCGCGCTGCCGCAGCGGGTGCTGTGGGCCTCCACCGGCGTGAAGAACCCGGCCTACCCGGACACGAAGTACGTCGTCGACCTGGTGGCGAAGGACACGGTCAACACCATGCCGGAGGCCACGCTGGACGCGGTGAAGGCGCACGGCCAGGTCCGCGGCGACACGATCCGCGACGCCTATGCCGCGGCGCACCGGACGATGGAGGACCTGCGCAAGGCCGGCGTGGATGTGGCCGACGTGGCGGCGGTGCTGGAGGAGCAAGGGGTCGAGTCGTTCGCCAAGAGTTGGGAAGAGCTGATCGCCTCGGTGACCCAGCAGATCGAGAAGATGGGCGGCTCGGTCATGCCGGCCGGTGCGGTGAAGCCGGCCAGCGGCGATGGTGGGCAGTCACGCACGCCGGCGGCCGGGGCACCCCGGCATTCGGCGCAGACGTAACGGCCACAGCCGCTTCCCCCTGTGGCGCTGTACCGCGAGGCGCCGCCAGCCACGCCCGGGTGAAGCCACCAGGCGATCCCGGGCGGGTAGCAATGCGATCCCCCTTCGCCGGCATCCCGCCGCGCTCAGCGGAATCAGCAGTCTTACGGCCTCCCCTGCCCGCTGGCCGCGCCGGTCCCGGTCAGACCACAGCACGGCGCTCGCCCCTGGCCCACTGCGACCGCAGGTCGCAACAAATTCTTCTCTGCGTGCTCTGCGCCCCGCTCTGCGCGCTCTGCGTTGTAAAAATGCGATGGCGCAACAAAGTTCGGCGTGGCCGGTGAGTCGCCCGGCACCAAACGCCGTTGGCGCCCCGACCACCGCGATTCAACACAGTCCCCCAGCCCGCCCGCGGCACCACGATCGATGAAAATGGCAGCGGCCGTTGCCCTTCTGTCATGGCCGGGCGTGCCCGGCCATGACGATGGGGCGATGACCCTGCGGAACCGTATGTTCGAAGCAGTCCCCGGAACATTTCCGTTCGGCAGGCCAAGCTCAGCCCGCCGCGTCCTGGACCGCGATCGCCTCGCTGCGGATGGTGATGTCCCGCACCGCCTCCGCCACCACCTGCGGGTCGACGTGGTGCAACATATGGCCGGCGCCGCGGATGATGCGCAGCGCGCTGTGTGGGAGGACAGCATGCAGCCGCCCGGCCATGCGGGCGAAGACGATGGCGTCGCCCTGTCCGGCGATGATCGTCACCGGCAAAGTCAGCTCACCGTAGCGCGCCCGCAGCGCCTTCGCGCTCCGCACCATCAGCGCGCCATCCTGCACGCCGGCGCGGATCTGCGACGGACGCAGTGCCATGGCGGTGGAATACGCGCGCTCGAACCGCGGCGTCACCCGGTTCGGCGCGAACATGGCGCGCTTCAGCAGCGGCATTTGCAGCCAGCCCAGCAACGGCAGGACGGTATACCGCAGCACGTCGCCAATCACCGGCAGCGCCGCCACCCCCACGATCGGCACGTCCGGACGGAATGTCTCGAAATAGTAGCCGGACACCAGCACCAGGGCCGCGACGTCGGGCTGATGGCGCTCGGCCAGGGCGAGGGCGACGATCGCGCCCCAGGAATGGCCGACGACCACCGGCCGCTCGACCGCCAGCCCGGACAGGGCGCGGTGGATCAGGTCCGCCTGCCGCGCGGCGGTCCAGGGCGCGCCGTGCGGGCGAGTGCTGTGGCCGAAGCCCGGGCGGTCGAAGACGATGACGCGATGGGTCCGCAGCAGGATGTCCGCCACGCCGCTGGTGTCCCAGTCCTCGCCGGTGACGGCGTTGCCGTGAATCAGCACGACGGCTGGCCCCTCGCCGCGGTCGGTATAGTGCAGGCGAACCCCGTCCACGATCATGAAGGCGCCCCGCGGCGTATGCCGGCGCTCGGTCCAGCGGGCGAACAAGGCATTGGCGCCGGCCACAGCAGCGAGGCCGGTGATGCTGGTAAGCAGCACACGCTGTGGCCGTGAAGCACGGCGGACCGAAGCAGAGCGTTTCATGGCAGTCGTTCCTGTTGCATGGGCGTCGGCGCGGTCCCGGTTCCGCACGAACCGTGCGGGGCGCTCCAACCGGATCGAACCCCACGCGGCTGGTCCGGTCGCAACACGACGCCGGGAAGCCGCACATCCGCGACCGGCTGTTGCGCCGCCTCAACACGCTGATACAGTACCAGCCGTACCACAAAGCCCTGACCATAACCGGGCGATGGGCAACGACCAGGGAGGCATTGAACCATGGCCGATGGATTCACCATCGCGAATTTCCGCCACGTGGCGCACGGATTGCAGGAAGGACAGTTCGCCGTCGGCGAGAAGCGCCGCGCCGCCAGCCTGTATGACCTGCCGCCGATATACCGGCAGTTGCTGGACGAGCCGGTCACCGTCACCCTCGCCGTCACCGGCCCGGACGGCCGGCCGAGCCTGACGCCGATGTGGTTCGACCACGCCGACGGCGAGGTGCTGGTCAACACTGCGTCACACCGCAACAAGTGCCAGTGGATCCGCGACAATCCTCGCTTGTCGGTGCTGCTGGTGAACCCGAAGAATCCGTACCACTGGATGCAGATCAAGTGCACCGTGCGGCGGGAGCTGCGGGAATGGGAGGAAGGCGGCGAGGATGTGACGCGGCAGCTCGACCGGATCTGGACGAAGTACACCGGCCAGCCGGGGCCGTACGCGCTGCGCGATCCGAAGATTGACGAAAAGCGGGTGCTGTTCTTCTGCGGCGTCGATCACGTCGCGACGTTCGGCGAGCCATAGCCCGGGAAGACGAAGCGCCTGCGCCCCCTTTGGGTTAATACCGGGGGGCACGGCGCGGCAGGTACCATAAAAGCGCGATCCCTCAGGCGCCGGTGAGCACGCGGAACGAGGTCGTCTCTCTATCGTCATGGCCGGACGTGTCCCGGCCATCTGGGCTGCGACGGTGGGGGGTAGATGGCCGGGACACGCCCGGCCATGACGGTGAGGCAACGGACCGGGCGCCAAATCCTTCTCCAGCCACCGCCCTGTCCTGATACGTATGGCGACACGCCCGGCCATGACGGTATGGCAACGGCCGCACGCCCAAGTAGGCCGCCCGGCCAGCCAGTCCTGCAATGGCTCAATTCGGCGATAACGCCGAACCGTCCCGGTGGTTGGAGACTTGTTCTTTTCAACCGACCAATGGGACGCCCGCATGGATACCTTCCCCACCGACCGAAGCGGCGCACCGCAGCCCGTGCGCGGCGACAAGGGGGCCAGCGATCCCGGCCCCCGCAACACGGCCCGCGACCGGGAGAACCTGGATGTGCTGGTGCCGCCGGAAACCGATCGCGGCACCATTCCCAACCTGAAGTTCTCCTTCGCCGAGGCGCATAACCGGCTGGAGCCGGGCGGCTGGGCGCGGCAGGTCACCGAACGCGAACTGCCGATCGCCACGGCGCTGGCCGGGGTGAACATGCGGCTGAAGGCCGGCGCGGTGCGGGAGCTGCACTGGCACAAGCAGGCCGAGTGGGCCTACATGCTGTACGGGCAGGCGCGCATCACCGCACTGGACGAGCGTGGCGGCCAGTTCGTCGATGACGTCGGCGAAGGCGACCTGTGGTATTTTCCGGAGGGGATTCCCCACTCGATCCAGGGCCTCGAGCCGGATGGCTGCGAATTCCTGCTGGTGTTTGACGACGGCGCCTTCTCCGAGGACAGCAGGTTCCTGATCACCGACTGGTTCGCCCACACGCCGCGGGACGTGCTCGCCGCCAATTTCGGCTGGCCGCGGCAGGCGTTCGACCCGATCCCGAAACAGGAACTGTATATCTTCAACGCCGACGTGCCGGGGCCGCTGGAAGGCAACCGCATCGGCCCACCCTCGGGCGAAAACTTCAGTTTCCGCCTGCATGCCCAGGAGCCTCGCAAAACCGATGGCGGCTGCGTGCGCATCGCCGACTCGCGCAACTTCCCGGCGGCGAAAACCGTCGCCGCCGCGCTGGTGGACGTGGCGCCGGGCGGGCTGCGCGAGCTGCACTGGCATCCGCAGGCGGACGAATGGCAGTACTACATCCGCGGCGAGGGGCGGATGACCGTGTTCGCCTCGGAAGGCAAGGCGCGGACCTTCGATTACCGCGCCGGCGACGTCGGCTACGTCCCGCATGCGATGGGCCACTACATCCAGAACACCGGTGAAACGACATTGACGTTCCTGGAGATGTTCCGCAGCGACCGCTTCGCCGACATCTCCCTGAAGCAGTGGATGGCGTTGACGCCGCACGAACTGGTCCAGGCGCACTTGCGGCTGGACCGCGCCCTGATCGACGGGCTGCCGCAGCAGAAGCTGCCGGTGGTGCCCGGACAACGGAGGACGTGACATGGCTGATACAACATCCCGGGGACGGCTCGCCGGCAAGGTCTCGATCATCACCGGCGCCGCCCGCGGCATCGGCCGCGCAACCTGCGTCGCCTTCGCGCGCGAGGGTTCGGCCGTCGTTGGCGTCGACCTGGCCGCGCGCGCCAGCGGGACGACGGATTTCGCACAGCCGGACCAGGACGAACTGGAGGAAACCGGCCGCCTGGTGAAGCAAGCCGGCGGGCGCTGGCTGTCGATCCGGCTGGACCAGCGCGACCTGCCGGCGCTGCGGGAGGCGGCGCAGCGGGTGAAGCGGGAATTCGGCGGCATCGACGTGCTGTTCGCCAATGCCGGCATCCAGGCCTTCAAGCCGCTGCTGGAGATGGAGGACGCGGACTGGCACGACCAGATCGACATCAACCTGACCGGCACCGCCAACGCGATCCGTGCCGTGGCGCCGCATATCGTGGAGCGCGGCGGCGGGCGGATCATCGTGACCTCCTCCACCCAGGGGCAGCATGGCACGAAATACGGCTCGGCCTATTCGGCGTCGAAATGGGGCATCATTGGCCTGATGAAGTCCGCGGCGCTGGAACTGGGCGCGCACAAGATCACCGTCAACGCCGTGATCCCCGGGCTGATCGATACGCCACTGACACGGCATGAATCGCGCTACGCCCAGGCGATCGAGGTGTCCGGCAAGCAGCCGACGGGCGACGAGAAGAAGGACGAGAAGACCGCGGCCGAGGCCAGGGCCAAGGCAACCCCGCTGGGCGTGCCCTGGATCGAGCCCGAGGACGTCGCCCCCGTGGTCGTGTTCCTCGCCTCGGACGAGGCGCGGATGGTGAGCGGCGCCGCCTACGACGTCACCGGCGGCGACAGCGCCCACAACGTGGCGTGACGCGGCGGCACGTCGCGGACACGCCGCCCGCGGCAGCAGGAAGGAGCCGGAGGGATGGGCAGTCGTTCCCCCCACGTCATGGCGGCCACAGGGCCGCCATCCACGCCTTACGGCGCTGGTATCGGCAGAAGGCGTGGATGGTGGGCCTGCGCCCACCATGACGAGGGGGGGCCGGTGCACCGACTCCGGCAGATCGGTCATGACGAGGAGGGGCCGGTGCGCCGGCTCCCGCAGATTGGTTATTTCGCCTCAAGTCCCGTGAGGCGCGCCGCCACCCCGGACCGGGACCGGACAATGAGCGCCGCCCGCCGGCTCAACCAGGCAGCCGGCCTGCTCGCCGCGTCGGTGCTGGCCGACAGCGGCGTCGAGCACTACCGCGGCTGCTTCGAGAACCCGGCGATGTACCTGCCGCTGGCTTCCTCCGCCCTCAGCCTCGCCGCCAGCCTGCACGGCACGGCCGATGCGCGGGGCGGCGGGCATCGGCTGCGGGATGCGATCTATGCGCTGGCCGGCCTCACCGGCGTGGCCGGCACCGGCTTCCACCTCTACAACATCGGCAAGCGCGAGGGCGGGTGGTCGTGGATCAACCTGTTCTACGCCGCCCCCGTCGGCGCGCCGATGGCGCTGTCGCTGTCCGGCCTGATGGGCTTCCTGTCCGAGCGCCTGCGCCGGACTCCGTCCAACAGGCCGCCGCGCCTGCTCGGCTTCCCGGCCGGGCGCACGCTGGCGGCGCTGACCGGCGCCGGGCTGGCCGGGACCACCGGCGAGGCCGGCCTGCTGCATTTCCGCGGCGCCTTCCAGAACCCGGCGATGGTGCTGCCGGTGACCGTCCCGCCGATTGCCGCGGCGCTGCTGGAGGCGACGGCGGCGCAGGATGCGCCATCCCCCGGCCTGCGCCGCGCCACAGGCGGCTTGCTGCGCCTGACCGCCCTGCTGGGCTTCGCCGGCGTCGGCTTCCACATCTACGGCGTCAGCCGCGGCATGGGCGGCTGGCGCAACTGGAGCCAGAACGTGCTGAACGGCCCGCCGATACCGGCGCCGCCCGGGTTCACCGGCCTGGCGCTGGCCGGACTGGCCGCGCTGTGGCTGCTGGAGGGCAAGCAATGACCGCGCCTGAGCGCTACCCCGGCTACGACGTGCTGTCCAAGCGCAACACGCCATCGTGGAACGAGCAGACGCGGCGCGCCATCGACCAGCGCCTGGCGGTGCCGCGGGAGCCGCAGTTCTTCTCGGAAGCCGAATGGCAGACGCTGGTGGCGCTCTGCGACCGGATCATGCCGCAGCCGCCGCACCGCCCGCCGGTGCCGCTGGCCGCCTATGTCGACCGTAAGGTGCGGCTGGACCACCAGGACGGCTTCCGCCAGGCGGCCATGCCGCGCCAGCAGGAGGCGTGGCGGCGCGGGCTCGCCGCGCTCGACGAAGCCGCCCGGCAGGCGCATGGCGGCCGCCGCTTCCACGAGATCACCCCGGCGGAGCAGGACGCGCTGCTGCGGCAGGCGCAGCGGGGCGAACTCGACGGACCCGCCTGGGGCGGCATGCCGAGCGCGGCGTTTTTCGTCGATCGCGTCATGCACGACATCCTGAGCGCCTATTACGCCCACCCGACCGCCTGGAACGAAATCGGCTGGGGCGGCCCCGCCGGCCCGCGCGGCTATGTCCGCATGGGCTTCGACAAGCGGGACCCCTGGGAAGCCGCCGAGGCCAGGCCGGGACAGGCGGACAAGGCGCGGGAGGAGAACCGCCGTGTCGGATAGCCGCACCGGCTACGAAGGCTACGTCACCGCCGCAGCCGATCCGTTCGATCGGCCGCGCGCCATCGGTGGCCGGGCGCCGGACGTGTTCCGCCCCGGCGCCTGGGTGCCGATGCGCCAGTACGCCGATACCGACGAGGTGGACTTCGCCATCGTCGGCACCGGCGCCGGCGGCGGCACCCTGGCGTGCCGGCTGGCCGAGCAGGGGTTCTCGGTGGTGGCGCTGGACGCCGGGCCGTTCTGGCGTCCGCTGGAGGATTTCGCCTCGGACGAAACCGAGCAGACCAAGGTCTTCTGGATGGACGACCGTCTGATCGACGGCGACAACCCGATCAAGATGGGCGTCAACAACAGCGGCAAGTCCGTCGGCGGCAGCACTGTCCATTTCCAGATGGTGTCGTTGCGCTTTCGGCCGGAATGGTTCAGCTCGCGCAGCCAGCTTGGCTACGCCGAGGACTGGCCGCTCGACTGGCGGGAGATGTGGCACTACTACGACGAGGTCGAGGACGCGCTGGCCGTGGCCGGACCGCTGCATTATCCCTGGGGGCCGAAGCGCAAGCGCTATCCCTATCGCCCGCATGAACTGAACGCCGCGGCGCTGGTGCTGGCGCGCGGGGCCGAGGCGATGGGCACGGCATGGGCCGCCTGCCCGCTGGCGACCGTCTCCGCGCCGCGCGGCCTGTCGCCGCCCTGCGTGCATCGCGGCTTCTGCCGCATCGGCTGCTCCACCAACGCCAAGCAGAGCGTGCTGACGGTGTGGATTCCCCGCGCCCTGGCGGCGGGGGCGGAAATCCGCGACCTGGCAATGGTGGGACGGATCGAGACCAACGACGCACGGCGGGTCACCGGCGTGCACTATCATCGCGAGGGACAGTGGCGGTTCCAGAAGGCGCGCAACGTCGTCGTCGCCGGCTATGCGATCGAGACTCCGCGGCTGCTGCTGCTGTCGGAGAGCAGCCGCTTCCCGGACGGGCTGGCGAACAGCTCCGGGCTGGTGGGGAAGTACCTGATGACCCAGTGCAACCAGTCGGTCTGGGGCCTGATGGATGAGGAAATCCGCTGCTACAAAGGCCCTCCGTCCCTGTCGATCAACGAGCACTGGAACTACGTCGATCGGCATCCGACCAAGGATTTCGACGGCTACTACCTGTTCTACAGCCAGGGGCCGCTGCCGCTGGAATGGCTGGCGGTGCAGACCGGCGCGCGCGGCCTGTGGGGCGAGGCGCTGCGGACGGAAATGGAGAAATACAACCACCAGGCCGGCCTGCGCATGGTCGGGGAGCTGTTGCCGTACGAGAACAACCGCGTCACCCTGGCGGACGAGACCGACCAGTACGGGCTGCGCATCCCGCGCATCACCTACACGTACAGCGAGAACGACAAGCGGCTGATCCGGCACGGCATGGACCAGATGGAGCAGCACCTGCGGGCGGCCGGGGCGACGGATATCTTCCGGCAGGAGGACGACACCAACCACTTGAACGGCACCGCGCGCATGGGCGACAATCCAACCACCAGCGTGGTGAACGCGGATTGCCGGTGCTGGGACATCCCGAACCTGTGGATCTGCGACGGCTCGGTGTTCCCGACCGTCGGCGGGGTGAACCCGTCGGAGACGATCCAGGCGATCGCCTGCCGCACGGCGGACCGGATCAGGCGGATGGCGGCGCGGGGCGAGTCGTAATCCGCCCGAAAGATTTTGGCCTAGTACCGTAAGCGGTAGCCGATGAGTTTCGGCGAAGACCAACCATAGCCCTCCGTTTCCGTAAATTAGCCATACTTTTTCAATAACTTGGGTGTTCCGCGGTTCTAGCCACGTGATCTTGGGATTGATAGGGGTCTACAACCATAGGTTGACAGGTCTCTCAACTTTGATCGCGAGAATGTCAACTGAACTTGACGCAAAGTGGTAGTTATCCTACATCCGTCATCGATCCGTTACAGAGGCTTGACAGCAATGTTTATGGCAGCTCCTGACTCATCCGCGCCCGAGCTACGCCTCTTCAATCTCGCGCTAGATCTGGCCGCCACGCACGCGCATCTGGAAGACGACACGCTATCTGACTACGCTGAGAGACTGGTACGTGAAGCGCTCCTTATAGCAAGTGATCCAAATACAAGCGGACAAGGAATGGAGCCAGGTGCCATCCGGCTCGCGCTCGCAGCCGTTCGCGATCCAAGTTTACAGGCCGAGTTACGAAAAATCTCGACCTTTCGGAATTTGACCCCTGAAACCGCGCTCCGGATTAAGCATGGGGTAGAGGCTCAACTTGCGGCCTAACATAGACCTACGTCTGATCGTCGACAGCCTACGCAAGGTCGCTGCTACGCCCTATTTTGATGCTAGGGTACTGACGTACAGTGATCATCTTTGCCGAGCAGTTGAGTTCGCTCTCGCTCATAAGCCGTCATTGCCAGATGCAGCCTTGCGCCAACTCTCTGAGGTGGTTTGGATTGCTCATCAGTACCTTGTGGGCTCGATCTCTCGTGAGGCGCCGTACGAAATGGAATTTTGCCTCAAGAAAGCGCTTGATGAGTGGAAAAAGAAAGAATGCGTAATAACAACCAGCCTTTCTCTTGACTTATACGGGGCGTTTCATTTCCGGCAAGCAGATCCTTGGGAAATCATTCAGAATATTCTTCCTTCATTTGATGGGAAAGGCTTCAATCCTGCATTGATACTAATCAGCCTCCCGCGTGTATATAGAAGCAAGCCCATATTTTGCATTCCGCTATACCATGAGCTGGGGCACTTTGTAGATCGTCATTGGGGCATAACGACATTAGCGCAAGTTATGATAAGGCAAGCTTCGCTTTTTGGACTGTCCGGTATGCCGCCAGGACATTGGGCAGAATTCTTTGCTGATCTCTTTGCTACATGCTATGTCGGCGAGAGCAGCATCCGAGTACTTCAAACTGCTGCGCCCAATAATCCAACCTCCGCCACGCATCCGTCTACATCTGATCGGGTGGCATTGATGAGGGCATTCCTCGATGGAACTCCTGACCCGAAGATAAAGGTGATACAAAATGCTCTTATCAGGCTTGGAGCGCCTGTCTTGGCACCGCGATACTTGTTGCCAACGATCAGCAGCGCCTACGATGATCTCAGAACTTACGTTGTTCAGTCCGTCCCGGAAGTGCATGGCCTTCTTGCCTCGGCATGGGCTTACTTTGAAGGAGCACTGGCGAACGGGTTTCCGTGGGCTCGGACGCCACTGCATGAAGGCAACATAGAAAAAGTTGTGAATGATTTGACCGAAAAATCAATTCGCAACTATTCGATCAGGATGATGTGGCAGAATGCGACTCCTAGCGCGATCTGATGTCGAACAGCGGCTACATTCTAACGGGCTCGATCAAATATTTATTGACCCCTTACTTGACCGCAGCCAAATCGGTGAAGTTACTGTCGATCTACGTTTGGGGTATGATTTCCTAGTATCGGTTCTTACGCGCAAGCCTTTTGTGAGCGTAGATCGCTCAGATCATGAATTTCGCTCGATTGAATCTTATTTCCAATCTACAAGAAGGGAACTAGGGGAGAAGTTCATCTTATATCCCAATCAGACGGTAATCACTACGTCCCTTGAGTACGTGGGGCTGCCGAATGATGTCTTTGCGGATATTTTTCCGCGCAGCAGCTACGCTCGGCTAAGCGTCCAATTCAATGCGATGGTGCAGCCGGGATACAGAGGCTGTATGCCACTTGAAATGGCGAATGTCGGAACCAACCCCGTAGAGTTAGTAGTTGGGAGCCGGATTGCCCAATGCCGACTATACGAAATCGAGCAGCCGGCAGACTATAATAACTACCCAGAATCTCGCAAATATCTCGGCACAACACGACCTATAGTATCGCGCGCACCAGAAGATACTGACGTCGCTATTCTGGCGGAAGTCCGCCGCGGAAGGTGTTAAGCTGCACCAGCAGTTCCCGCGGGGTCTTCATGCGGGCTCACCGTCGAGCTCAACGACGAGCGGTACTAATTGCAGGGGTAGAAAGCGGCCTTCCTGGCTTTGGCTCGACACTCACAAAAGATCGATCAGCCTACGGCACCGGGCACGGTCCCGCCTGCCAGATCTCAGCCGCATACTCGGCGATCGTCCGATCGCTGGAGAAACGTCCGGAAGCGGCCAGGTTCATGATGACCTTGCGCACCCACCCGTCCGCATCGGCATAGAGCCCGACCAGATCACGGTCCGCCGCAAGATAGCTCCGGAGATCGGCCAGGTGCATGTAATGATCGCCGTGCGTCAGCAGGGCGTCGCGCAGCGGCTCGAACACCCCCGGCTCGTGGCGGCTGAAGTGATCGGAGAAGATCAGGTCCAGCGCGGCCCGGGTTTCCGGTTCGTTGTCGTAATGCCAGTGCGGATTGTACCAGCCGCGGCTGCCGGCCACCTGCCCGGCGGTCAGGCCGAACAGGAACAGGTTGTCCTCGCCCGCCGCCTCGGCCATTTCGATCGTCGCGCCGTCGCGCGTGCCGATGGTCAGCGCGCCGTTCATCATGAACTTCATGTTGCTCGTGCCGCTCGCCTCGTAGCCGGCGGTCGAGATCTGGTTGGAGACATCGCTGGCCGGGATCAGGCGCTCGGCCAGCGAGACGCAGTATTCCGGCAGGAACACCACCTTCAGCCGATGGCGCACCACCGGGTCCTGGTTGATGGTGGCGGCGAGGTTGTTGATGAACTTGATGATGACCTTGGCAAGATGATAGGCCGGCGCCGCCTTGCCGGCGAACAGGAAAGTGCGCGGCGCCATCTCCGGCGCCGGATCCTGCCGCAGCCGGTTGTAAAGCACCACCACCCGCAGCGCGTTCAGCATCTGCCGCTTGTATTCGTGGATCCGCTTCACCTGGCTGTCGAAGATCGAATCCGGATCGATGCTGATCCCTTCGGCCGCCCTCAGCCAATGCGCGAAGCTCGCCTTCGCCTCCCGCTTCGCCGCGCGGACCGCATCCCGGAACCCGGCGTCCTCGGCCAGCGGCCGGAGCTTTTCCAGTTGCGCAAGATCGGTGATCCAGCCGTCGCCGATGGCCGCAGTGATGCGTCCGGCCAGCGCCGGGTTGGCGAGCAGCAGCCAGCGCCGCGGCGTCACGCCGTTGGTCTTGTTGCTGAAGCGCTCGGGATACATCTCGGCCAGGTCGCGCAGCGTTTCGGTGCGCAGCAGGCAGGAGTGGATCGCCGCCACGCCGTTGGTGCTGTGCGAGCCGACGACGGCGAGATTGGCCATCCGGATGCGGCGGTTCGGGTCCCCGTCCACCAGGCTGACGCGCCGGACGCGGTCCTCGTCGCCCGGGAAGCGGGCGCGCACGTCGTCGAGGAAGCGGCGGTTGATTTCCAGCACGATCTCCAGGTGGCGCGGCAGCAGGCGCTCGAACCAGGCCAGCGGCCATGTCTCCAGCGCTTCGGGCAGCAACGTGTGGTTGGTGTAGGCCAGGGTCTGTTGCGTCAGGTCCCACGCTTCGTCCCAGCCGAGGCCGGCGTCGTCGAGCAGGATCCGCATCAGTTCCGGCACCGCCAGGCTGGGGTGCGTGTCATTCAGCTGGATGGCGACCTTGCGGGGCAGCGCGCTCCAGTCGGCATTGATCCGACGGAAGCGGCGCACCACGTCGGCGAGGGAACAGGCGACCAGGAAATACTCCTGCACGAAGCGGAGCCCCTGCCCCTGGCTGGTCGTGTCGTCGGGATACAGCACCCGCGTGAGCGATTCGGCCGAAAGCTGGCCGGCCAGGGCGCTGACGAACTCGCCGGCGCTGAACGCCTGGAAGTCGAACACGTCCGGCGCCGCGGCGGCCCACAGGCGGAGCGTGTTGATGGTCCGCCCGCCGTAGCCAGCCACCGGACGGTCGAACGGCAGGCCGAAGACGCTCGACGGACGGCCCGGGACGACGCCAAGCGTGCCGCCGCGCACCTCGAACGAGCAGCCGAGTTTGATCTCCACCCGTTCGTGCGGCCGGGGGACTTCCCACGGATCAGGATGCCGCAGCCAGTTGTCCGGCCGCTCCCGCTGCCAGCCGTCCTCGATGAACTGGCGGAAGATGCCGTATTCATAGCGCAGGCCGTAGCCCATGGCGGGAAGCTGCATCGTCGCCATGGAGTCGATAAAGCACGCTGCCAGACGGCCAAGGCCGCCGTTGCCCAGGCCGGCATCGGGCTCCTGCTCGATCAGGGCGAGCGGATGCAGGTTCTCTTCCTTGACAAGCCGCTGCGCCACGGGATCGAGGCGAAGATTGGTGATGGTGTTGGCCAGGGAGCGGCCGATGAGGAACTCCATGGAGAGGTAGTAGATGCGCTTCGGGTTCTCCCGTTCGTAGGTCTGCTCGGTGCGGAGCCAGCGTTGCGACAGGACGTCGCGGACCGAGCGGGCGGCGGCCTCGTAGCGTTCCCGCGCGCCGGTGGCCGCGGCGTCAACGACGTTGTCGAACATGAGGTGGCGTTCGTAGAGAGCGTCGCTGGTGCCGGTGAACTGGATCGGCCCGCAGCCGTACTGCGTCAGCAGGTGGTTGATGTCCGCCGGCTGGGGTGGCTGTGCGCCGGCCGGGGTTGCGTTTTCGTTCATGGGCCTGTCCTCCTTCGCCGCCCGGTCGATGCGTTCCGCAAATGCCCGCCCTTCCGCTGACCAGGAACGCCATTATGCCACGGTGTGACGAAAGTGGGCGAACGCAGCGTTTCCATGAGCCAATAGAAGCGAGGACAGAGCGCATGCGGCGGGAATCAATGGAAGCCAAAGCCGGGGGCGCCTGGTAAAATCTGGCCATTCAAAATGACGGGCCCCGAACGAGAGGACGGTCTCCCGCGAGTTTCAGGCAGTCTCCTGCAAATCCAGCTTCCCGGCCGGGTTTGGCTGAGCTTCGCCCGCCGCCGAGGCCCGAGCCGCAGGCCCGGCACAGCCTGCGAACATCAGCGGTTGTCAGCGCCGTCGTTCGTCCGCCGGGCTGCCGTGCTTGCGGCCAATGCCGCGCAGCGTCTCGCGGATCACCGGCTCCTCCCCGACATGGTGGGCCTGCGCCCCATTGGCGTTAAAATGGGGCTGGCTGTTGCCTCCTCGTCATGGCCCGGCTTGTCCGGGCCACCTGTCGCGGCACAGTGCTGGAATAGGTGGCCCGGACAAGCCGGACCATGACGGAATGGCAAGCATCGTGCCGCCGCCACGCTATTTTAACGCCAATGGGGCGCAGGCCCACCATCCACGCCTTTGCCGGGGTGCAACACCGCAGGGCATAGATGGCGGCCCGGAGCCTGTGCCCGGGCTTGTCCCGGGTAGCCGCCATGACGGTTGAGCCCAAATCCGGCAGTTGGACCGCCATAGGGCCAAGGGGCCGGAAGATTTTCAACCCCTGGCTGTAGTCACCCCGGTTGCAGTTGAGGCGTCCGTGCGGCAAGTGGAGCGGTTATTCTGCATCAGGCGCTGAGCCCCAACCACGTCCGGTGCCGCCAGCCGTGCGATCCGGCGCTTGCGGGCCGCGGAAAAGGAAACCGCCATATCGATCCCGGCAGCATGATATAATGCGCGATGATATCCCGTCCCGCGTGTTATGCCCCGGTGTTGGAACTTCCTGTGACAGGCGCTCGGCGCGGTGTCCCCCATCGAGCGCATAACGCAGAAGTTGACTCGACCGGAACGGCGTTGCCTGCTGCGGCCAGCGCGGAGGACCCACATGAGTAGCGAACCGACTATCATCTACACGCTCACCGACGAAGCCCCGGCGTTGGCGACCTACGCCTTCCTGCCGATCATCCGCACCTTCACCGCGCCGGCGGGTGTGCGGGTCGAGGAGAGCGACATCTCCCTCGCGGCACGGATCCTGAGCGCTTTCCCCGAGCACCTGACGCCGGAGCAGCGCGTGCCCGATGCGCTTGCCGACCTTGGCCGGAAGACGCTCGAGCCCGACGCCAATATCATCAAGCTGCCGAACATCAGCGCGTCGGTGCCGCAACTTCTCGCCGCGATCAAGGAACTGCAGGCCAAGGGCTACCAGGTCCCCAACTACCCCGGCGACCCGAAGACCGACGAGGAAAAATCCATCAAGGCCCGGTACGCCCGGTGCATCGGTTCGGCGGTGAACCCGGTGCTGCGCGAAGGCAACTCCGACCGCCGCGCGCCGCGTGCGGTGAAGGAGTACGCGCGGAAGAACCCGCACGCGATGGCCGAATGGGCACAGGCGTCGCGCACGCATGTGTCGCATATGCGCAGCGGCGACTTCTACCACGGCGAGAAGTCGATGACGCTGGACCAAGCGCGCGACGTGAAGATGGAGCTGATCACCAAGTCCGGCAAAACGCTGGTTCTGAAACCCCAGGTTGCGCTGCAGGCAGGCGAAATAATCGACTCGATGTTCATGAGCCGCAAGGCGCTGTGCGACTTCTACGAGCAGGAGATCGAGGATGCACGCAAGTCCGGCGTGATGTTCTCGCTTCACGTCAAGGCCACGATGATGAAGGTGTCGCATCCCATCGTGTTCGGTCACTGCGTGCGGATCTTCTACAGGGAAGCGTTCGAGAAACACGCCGCGTTGTTCGACAAGCTGGGGGTGAACGTCAACAACGGCATGGTCGACCTGTACGACAAGATCGCCACCCTGCCCGAGTCGCAGCGCGACGAGATCATGCGCGACCTGCACGCCTGCCAGGAGCACCGGCCGGAACTCGCGATGGTCGATTCGGCCAGGGGCATCACGAACTTCCATTCGCCCAGCGACGTCATCGTCGATGCATCGATGCCGGCGATGATCCGGGCCGGCGGCAAGATGTACGGTGCCGACGGACGGCTGAAGGAAGTCAAGGCGGTCATGCCGGAGAGCACCTTCGCCCGCATTTACCAGGAGCTGATCAACTTCTGTAAGTGGCATGGCGCCTTCGACCCGCGCACCATGGGCACCGTGCCGAACGTCGGCCTGATGGCCCAGCAGGCCGAGGAATACGGCTCGCACGACAAGACCTTCGAAATCCCGGAGGACGGCGTGGCCAACATCACCGACCTGGCCACCGGCGAGGTGCTGATGACACAGACCGTCGAGGAAGGCGACATCTGGCGCATGTGCCAGGTCAAGGACGCGGCGATCCGCGACTGGGTGAAACTTGCGGTCACGCGCTGCCGCAATTCGGGCATGCAGGCGGTGTTCTGGCTCGACCCGTATCGCGCGCACGAGGCCGAGCTGATCAAGAAGGTGACGGCCTACCTGAAAGAGCACGACACCACCGGCCTGACCATCCAGATCATGTCGCAGGTGCGGGCGATGCGCTACACGCTCGAGCGCGTGGCCCGCGGGCTCGACACGATCGCGGTCACCGGCAACATCCTGCGCGACTACCTGACCGACCTGTTCCCGATCATGGAGCTGGGCACCAGCGCGAAGCTGCTGTCGATCGTGCCGTTGATGGCCGGCGGCGGCATGTACGAAACCGGTGCCGGCGGTTCGGCGCCCAAGCACGTGCAGCAACTGGTCGAGGAGAACCACCTGCGCTGGGATTCGCTGGGTGAATTCCTCGCGCTGGCGGCGAGCCTGGAGGACCTCGGCATCAAGACCGGCAATGCCAGGGCTGGCATCCTGGCCAGGACGCTGGACGCCGCCACCGGCGCGCTGCTCAACAATCGCAAGTCGCCCTCGCCCAAGACCGGGGAACTCGACAACCGCGGCAGCCAGTTCTACCTCGCGCTGTACTGGGCGCGGGAACTGGCCGCGCAAACCGAGGATCGTGCGCTCGCGGAACACTTCGTGCCGCTGGCAAAGGCGCTTGCGGACAACGAGCAGGCGATCGTTGCCGAATTCGCCGCGGTGCAGGGAACGGCCGCGGACATCGGCGGCTACTACAAGCCCGACGACGTCAAGGTGAAGGCCGTGATGCGCCCGAGCGGGACGCTCAACGCGGTGCTCGCGGCGGCAGGCTGACGAGCAACGACCCGGCAAGCGCCGAGGGCGCGGTTCAAACTCCACCGCTTGGCGGGTCTACCGGCGCGCCGGAACCACCGGCTGGTGAGGGCCGGAGTCCGGGTCGAAAATTGTGCTGTGCAGGGGAGGCGACCAGCCTCCCCGGTTCGCATGCGTATCAGGATAAGCGGGCTGGCGGAGCAAGGGCTTCTCCCTCGCCGTCATGGCCGGGCGACATCCCATACGCGCCAAGGCGACGGGACGCGGCGCACTGTCCTGTCGTCATGGCAGCCGCAGGGCCGCCATCCACGCCTTGCGGTGCTGATATCAGCACCGCAAGGCGTGGATGGCGGGCCTTCGCCCACCATGACGTTGTGGGAACGGCCGTGCCATCAGCCGCCTAAGTTAGCGCTTATGGGGCGACATTCCCCGACCCTCCGCGGCCCTCCGAAACCCTCAGTTCCTTCTCTGTGCAAACAGTAATCAGCCATCAACCCCACCGCCCCAGCCAGGGACGCACCACCCCCCAGCCAGGGACGCA